>JAUVYH010000114.1 GCA_030603165.1 Fidelibacterota bacterium | reverse complement strand
TATCAGTTGGCGCTGATAATAATTTTTTTCATGTACTGTTTTTTTGGTTTGTTTTATATACATAAGTGTAACTTAACACACAAACAGCAGCAGCGCAAGGACTATCTTGCCCGTTCAGTCACTACACCGAGATTCCAGAAGTCCATTGTTGTAAAAACAGTATGTTAGCGTAGGGCGAGTGTCGTTTTTTCGGAATTATTTTATATTATTGTCGAACTTGGGTTAATACCGTTTAATAACATACTTTACCAATAATTTACACTTTTATTAATTTATGTAGGATGAAATATTCAAATATAAATTGTAACTTAAATATGTTGAAAAAGGTTTGTTAAAATAGGAAAAACATTTGCAATAAATTAATATTAAAAGTACATTACAAACAGAATGGTATTTTGATGTTCTTTGACAAAATTTTAAGAACTAACAAATTCGTAATCATTTAACAGAAAAACACAATGTTACATGATTGAATTAAAATAGGGTTTTTCCGCCAGAAGATAGGCGGGTGTTCCATTAAGTTCTTAATTAAAATGTTCGCATTTTTTTACTTAGTTCTGTACAGAAAATTGCCAATTTTTTAGAACTTCAGAACAAGTAAGAAGGATGCGTCCAGTACGGGCGCACTTTCTTATGTCTTGGAGTTCGGGTATGGCAATACCTCTGTACGGGGCGTTATGAAAGTAGCGTCCGTTTTTATTTTTTAAATATAGCGCTAACAGAACAACACAGATTTGAAAATTAAAATGAATTGGAGGAGGAGATGATAAGAGCACCGTAGGAATTGTTAAAAAATGAATACTTTTTCAAGAAGATATTGAACAACTTGTTGATGGAATTACAATGTCAACAATTGCTGGAGATAAAGCAGATGACGCATCGATTTTTGGAGATTTTGGGAATTTTTAAAAGATTTTTGAACAGAGTTAAGGTTTTGGGAGGTAAATATCAGCGTGGCTGAGCGGTTGCCCGTTAGACCTATAAAAAAGGAGGAGGAAATATTCATCCGATATGAACAATTAATAAATGAATGTTATCCAATTAGAAATTTAATTAAAATATGGAGAATAAAATGAACAAAATTAAATTGATATCCATAATAATCGTCACCTTGATTGGACAGGCATTTGGTCTTTCCATCAGTATTGGAACTGAAAACACTGTTCTTCTTCAAGACGTTGCTGTTAATATCACCGACACTTTATCTTCAAATACGATCTACGACATTTCTGTTAACATTTCGGGAAATACAGGCGGCTTGACGAATTCAGTTTTTTTCTGGGGGAATAGTTGGACTGGAGACTCTACTATATATTTTGCCGTTTCAAATGGTGAAACATATCAGTTAGAAATACCATCGACATTCAAACTATACGCTTTCTTTGCTGATAATATGCAGCCGTCTGATAATACTGCCAGCGGTGTCTTAACTTTTACTAAAGTTGATGATCAAGACCAAATAACAGTTCCTATTACAACTGATAATACAGTTTTTTTAGAAGATGTAGCCATTAATCTTACCGATACTCTTTCTGCTAATACTAATTATGATGTTTCAGTCAACATATCTGGAAATACTGGAGGATTAACAAAATCTGTATTTTTCTGGGGCAATAGCTGGACAGGTGATTCAACAAAGTATTTTGCTGTTTCAAATGGAGAGACTTACAGGTTAGAAATCCCATCTACTTTCAAACTATATGCTTTTTTCGCTGATAATATGCAGCCGTCTGATAATACTGCCAGCGGTGTTTTGACTTTTACTAAAGATGACAATGTTGGTATAACAGATAATTCACTTTATTTATTGCCTAAAACGTATACTCTATTTCAGAACTATCCTAATCCGTTCAACCCTACTACGACAATTTCTTATCAGTTACCACAATCAGAATTGGTAAATGTATCCATCTACAATGTTGCAGGACAGTTGGTTGAAACATTGGTAAGTGAACATAAAAATGTTGGATATCATTCAGTAATTTGGAATGCGAGTGGTATTGCTTCTGGATTATATTTCTATCGAATTAATGCTGGGGAATACACAGAAATAAAGAAGTGTATGATACTCAAATAGTATCATTAAGCGAAAAATGGATACGGCATAAAAATTAGAAGAAGAATTCATTGACCAAGTGACCAGTTTTGGGAGAAGAAACATAATAAATATCCAAATGGTTGCCACTTTTTTCTGGCTACGGAGTTGTTCCAGGAAGTCCTTCGGACTGTTTCGTAGATAATTGTTCCGGAGCACAGCCCCGGAACGAGTGGTAAAACACTCATCAAACCTAAATCAGTAAAATAATTTTTCACAATTTTTTAAATCCTCTTATTATCAGATGCTTTTGAGTCACAAAATAACCGCAAAATCACATCGGGTGAACCGATTCTTTTTCGTTTATATGAAAGTAACCACTTTTAATTGCCAAAATTTATAGTTCACGCTTAACCATCGAATGACTACTGAATGACAACTGAATGACAGCGAAGCGAATGACTGACAACACAATACTCCATGACTCTATTATTTCATCTTTTCCCAAAGGGACTCCGGAGCATACTTCGTTGTGGTTGAAAATCATGAGGGTTATTTAAAATAATAGGGCGGGCGAAAAACCTGTTGTTCAGTAATGATCGCTGTAATGAGTGAATTCGGGGTCACATCAAAAGCCGGTGAAGTGGCGGGGCAATCTTCCGGCGCTATCTTTACACCGAATATCTTACGGACTTCCGCGCCGGAGCGTTCTTCAATGATAATCTCTTTGCCGCTGGAAATCGACGGATCGATTGTGGATGAAGGCGCCGCGATGTAAAACGGGACTTTATGGTATTTTGCCAGAACCGCCAGTCCGTATGTGCCGATTTTATTAGCGGCGTCGCCGTTGGCGGCAATTCGATCGGCTCCGACAATCACGGCGCCCGTTTTCCCGGATGACATTATGTAGGCTGCCATATTATCACTGATAAGAGTGAAGGGAACATTCTCTTGCATTAACTCCCATGCGGTCAGCCGGGAGCCCTGCAATAAAGGACGGGTTTCATCAACGAAAACATGAATATTCTTACCGGACTTGTGGGCTGTGATAATGATTCCCAGCGCTGTGCCCAGTCCGCCTGTCGCCAAACCTCCGGTATTGCAATGAGTCAGAATCCCGGCATTTTGTGGAATAAGCGATTGACCGTTTTTTGCGATTCGGAGACACATGTCAATATCTTCCTGGTGAATTTGTTGCGCCTCGTTTAACAAACGTTCCAAGATCATCTGAACCGGCGCGTCTGTGAGAGATTGCGCCAGGTTTTTCATCCGTTGCAGCGCCCAGGATAGATTGACAGCTGTAGGACGGGTGTTTCGGAGTATATCGGAGATTTCGGCGAGTTTCGAAAGAAACAAATCCTTCGAAGCATTTGCAAAAGGTTTTAAACCCAGTACAAGTCCGAAAGCGGCGGCGATTCCTATAGCCGGAGCTCCACGAATTGACAGACGTTTAATTGCATCTGCCATGTCGAGATGGTTTTTTATCTCAATTCGTTTATATACAATCGGCAAAAGGGTTTGATCGACGATAAAGAGCCGGTTGTTTTCCCAGAATAACGGTTTTATCATAAATTGTAATAGTTCACCACTGATTTTCACGGAGTTACACTGAATTATCAAAATATTCTTCTCATCATTTCAAATTTCTCAGCACCAAAATTAAACAATAACCCTACTCTTAATCGTGTTGTTTTTAAGTAATTAATTAATTGTGCTTCGTCCTGATTTGTTATCTTTTTCATAGCTTTGTTTTCTACGAGAATTTTCTTTTCATCGTTTATTCATCTTCTTATATCTTCTTCTTTATTTATTACATGGGGTGAATATAGCAACTTAATCATTTCATTTCTTTTCTGTGATATTCCGTGTCCTTCAGTGGTGAACTATTATCATAAATTTAATTCAATGTTAAAGAGTTACCATCTGTCTCAGGGTTTTGTAACGGGACTCAATCTGATTTTTCGTCAAATTTATTAAACCGTCAACGCTGAAATTCTCCACTGCAAAAGAGCCCATGATACTGCCATAAATAAGGGCTTTTTTCATTGTGCGGAAATTGACATCACCGCAAGCGGCAAGATATCCCATGAAACCGCCGGCAAAACCATCGCCGGCTCCGGTCGGGTCGGTCGGTTGATAGACCGGATAGGCGGGGACAAAAAACAGTGATCTTTGATAACTCAGGTACGCTCCGTGCTCGCCTTTTTTTATTATGACATATTTTGGACCCATTTTATGAACTTTATCCAGGCCCTTCAGGAGATTTAATTCGCCGGTGAGCAGATTTAGCTCACTATCATTAATTAATAAGAGATCGACCTTTTCAATGACCTTTCTCAAATCATCGGGAGTGCTTTCGATCCAGAGATTCATTGTGTCCAGAGCGGTGAACTTGGGTTTTTGCAGCTGATTCAACACATCTAATTGCAGAGATGGTTGGATATTACCGAGAAAGAGAAAAGGCGATTGCTGATAATCGGGAGGAATAACCGGCTTAAAATCCGCGAACACATTCAAATGAGTGTAAAGAGTGTCACGAATATTAATATCTTCGTGATAGACGCCGCCCCAGCGGAATGTTTTTCCTTCGGCGATTTCAAGTCCATTTGTGTCAACATTATGGTCACATAACATCTTTATGGCTTCCTCGGGATAATCCTTTCCGGCTACTCCCACGATCCTGACTTGTGTGAAGTGGGATGCCGCCATGGAAAAGAAAACTGCGCTGCCGCCCAGCGCATTCCGGCGCTCGCCGAAGGGCGTCTTTACATCGTCAAATGCCACTGATCCGATTACGAGAACAGAATTTTTCATATCAATCCTAATTAAAGTTGTCAAATTTACTAGGGAAAATACGAAATTATAGTTTTGTTTTCAATATACTTTATCATTGGGTAAATTATCTTTGTGAAATACCTGTATTGTTATCATTGCGGAACAAAAACTATTTCAAAAACAATTGACGGAAGGCAAAGGTCGTATTGTGAACGCTGTAATTTGCCCTTATATGAAAATCCTGTTCCATCTGTTGCCGTCGTGATCACAAATCAATCAGGACAGGTTTTGCTGGTACGCCGGAATGTTGAGCCCGGAATCGGAGAGTGGTGTTTGCCCGGAGGATTTATTGAAATTGGAGAAACTCCGCAACAGGCAGCGGTTCGGGAGATAAATGAAGAGATCGGAATAAATATAAATGATCCGCAGTTGCTTAGTATCGGTTCTCACTTAAATGGTTATTACGGAGACGTTTTGATAATTGGATTTCATGTTGAAATCGACGCTGATGTGAAAATGATTCCGGGAGATGACGTCAGCGAAGCCGAATTATTTTCTATCAATGATCGTCCAAAACTTATATTCAGGGTTCATGAAGATTTTTTGACTGCCTGGGTGAAGAAACAAGGGAATCAGGTATAATGAACCGGCAGGGAAATACGATCCTTGTGGCGATGAGTGGCGGGGTGGACAGTTCAGTTGCCGCTTACCTGTTGCAGGCAGACGGTTATAATCCGGTTGGTGTGACATTCAAACTCTGGTGCCATGAAGGCGCTGATCATACGGATGAAATTATTCAACAGGCTCAAATGATATGTAAAACTCTTGGTATAGGTCATCGGGTTGTGGACCTTGAAAAGGAATTCAAAGAGACGGTAGTTGAGCAATTCGTTGAAGATTATTTATCGGGAATCACGCCCAATCCATGTGTGTTTTGCAATCGTCAGATCAAATGGCGCCATTTGTTGAAGTTAGCCGATGAGATAGGCGCTCCGTTGGTGGCGACCGGTCATTACGTCCGGGTTGAGAAAAATGATTCTACGGGACGTTTTGAGATCATCAAAGGCGTCGATTCCGGTAAGGATCAATCATACGTTCTTTGGCAATTGTCGCAAGATGCTTTAAGCAGAACAAAATTTCCTTTGGGAACGAAGTACAAATCCGATATAAAGGAAATTTCAGATGAATTGAGTCTTCCGCTTGAAAATCAGAAGGAAAGCCAGGATGTCTGCTTCCTGCCGGATAATGACTACAGGGATTTTTTACGGCGTTATGTTCCCGGGAGAATCGAGGCAATTTCCAAAGGCGAATTGTTAGATGAACAGGGAAATGTGCTTGGCTATCACGCTGGGTTTCATAATTTTACCATCGGACAGCGAAAAGGATTCAAAATGGGATTCTCGGAACGGAAATATGTAAAACAGATCGATGCCCGGAAGAACCAGGTGACAATTTCCGGGAATGATGGTTTATTTAGTGAAGCTATGATTTTGGAAAATGTAAACTGGGTCAGCTCCGAACCACGGGAAGAAGCAGACGGTATCATAACAATCCGGTATAACCATAAAGGCATTGGCTGTAAAATCCATGCTGTAGAACAAAACCGGTTAATAGTCGAATTTAGTAAACCCCAGCGTGCCGTGACGCCCGGTCAGTCCGCGGCGCTTTATAAAAATGATCGCTTAATTCTGGGTGGAATTATTCAGAAAAGTATTGAAAAAATAGCGAGATGATAGGATTTATCTATGAATAAAAAAGTCAGAGTGTCAACGATTTTAAAGAAAAAAGCCGATGGAATAAAGATCACTGCATTGACCGCGTATGATTATACCTTTGGATATTTGATCGATGAAGCTGGTGTTGACTTGATCCTGGTGGGCGATTCCTGCGGGAATGTATGCGCCGGTCACGAGACGACGCTTCCGGTTACCGTAGATGAAATGATTTATCACACCCGATCAGTCAGGCGAGGTGTTAAACGGGCGTTGTTAGTTGCGGATATGCCCTTCATGTCTTATCAGGAAACCATCGAGCAAGCGCTTCATAACGCCGGTCGTTTTATGAAAGAGGGCAGGGCGGAAGCCGTGAAAATGGAAGGAGGCGCCCATATTTGTCCCACAGTCCGAAAAATGGTTGAAGTCGGAATTCCGGTAATGGGACATTTAGGGTTTACACCACAGAGTGTTCATGAATTTGGCGGATATAGAGTCCGCGGAAAAGATGAGCAGGAAGCAGACCGCATGAAAAATGATGCGTTTGCATTGCAGGACGCCGGTATATTTTCGCTTGTGTTGGAAAAAGTTCCATCTAAGCTGGCAAAGGATATTTCAGAATCCTTGAAAATTCCGACTATTGGAATCGGCGCCGGTCTTTTTTGCGACGGTCAAATACTCGTTTCCTACGACTTGTTTGGATTATACGATAAAATGAACTTCAAATTCGTACGTCGATATGCAAATCTGGCTGACGAGATTCGCACCGCTGTAAAAAATTATTGTGATGATATTAAAAACAGCGATTTTCCGTCACAGGATGAAAGTTATTAAGGATTATTAAAAATACTATGCAGGTAATAAAAAAGATTGGTGATTTAAGAGTTATTCTCGGAGAATACCGAAAATCCGGGAAACGCATAGGCCTGGTTCCAACCATGGGCTATTTCCATGAAGGGCATTTATCTTTAATCGACGCTATCCGGGAACGTGTGGATATTGTGGTTGTAAGCCTGTTTGTAAATCCTGCTCAGTTCGGACCTGATGAAGACCTGGAATGTTATCCCCGTGATTTTGAACAGGATGAACAGATGGCGAAAGAACGGGGCGTGGATATTATCTTTTATCCCGATAAAGACGAAATATATCCCGATCCCTTTTTTACCTATGTAGCGACTGAAGATCTATCGAAGGTGCTTTGCGGAACATCGCGTCCGATCCACTTTCGGGGAGTTACCACAATCGTGGCAAAATTGTTTAATATCGTTCAGCCGGATATTGCCGTCTTCGGCAGAAAAGACGCCCAGCAGGCGATTATCATACGAAAAATGGTCGAGGATCTGAATTTCCCGGTTGAAGTAGTAATTGCCCCGATTGTCCGTGAATCCGATGGTCTGGCGATGAGTTCCCGAAATACTTATTTAAGCCCCAAAGAGCGGAAACAAGCGCCAATAATTTACCAATCGTTGAAAAAAGCGGTGGAAATGGTTCAGCGGGGAGAACCGGATGCCGGAGGTGTTAAACACTCAATTCGTCAACAGATAGAAACGGCGCCTTTAGCCCGAATTGAATACATTGAAATTGTCCGTGAAAGGGATTTAAAACCCGTTAAGGTGATTGAGCCGGGAACCTTTGTTGCAGTGGCGGTGTTCTTTGGAAAGACAAGATTGATTGATAATGTAGTCCTGAAGTAATTAATTTACATCATTCCTGAAGGTTCGGAACTTTTCACTTTACATACAGTTACAGGAATGATCGGTTTTTTAAATTTGGTTAAAAAGAACAGGGATTGTGGTATTGGCAAAAAAAACACCACAATACCCTTGACAAATTCGCCCAAATCCGTTAAAATGAGTTGTGATTTTAAAATGCTATTGTTAAGGTGATCACATGTTAAAGAAAGTTTCAGAAATATTTGTAATTGTGGTGGTTATCTGTTCATTAGTCCCACTACAAGCGCAACTGAAAAGTCAGGTCTCGAGACAACTCCCGGTGGAAAAGGCGATCAGGATTCCCGGAATTGGGTCAACTAAGCTGGGAATAAATTTTCTGGACCCAAACCGCTTTTTTATGGATCAGTCATATTCCTTATCCTATTCAAGCTGGGGTGGCAGGTCGGCGTCAATGGGTATATATCAAAACTCGATGTCTTATATTTTTTCTGATAAACTGGCGCTGAGAACCAGAATTGGTTTTATGCATGATCCACTGAATATGAACACAATGACAAATCAAAACAATCTGATGGATAATCTTATTTATGGCGCCGATCTGGTGTATCGTCCTAAAAAGAATATGATGTTTAATATTCGATTTGATAGATCGCCTTATTATTATCGAAGCAGGTTTTATCCCTATGGATATTCATTCTATTAATTGGTGAGGTAGTGGCAAGAAGGACAGTAAAACGATCTAATTACAAAAAACGCAAAAAGACAAACGTACGTAATCCCGATATTCAGAAATGGTTCCTCAACCTTGCTATTTTTTCGCTGTCTATCGTCATCGTCGGATTTATTTTTTCAATGGGAAAACGGCTGGTTCAAAATCCTGATAAAGTTGTATTGAGCCAGGTTAATGAAGTCATTCCCGATACGGTTCCCTATCATGGCATTGTCATTGAAGTCTTAAATGGATGTGGTATTCCGGGACTTGCTCAAAAGTTTACGAACTTTCTCCGATCGGAAGGTTTTGATGTTATATATACAGGAAATGCTGCCCGAACGGATTATTCTAGTACACAGCTTATTGAGCGGGTTGACGATTCTGAAAAGACCAATGAAGTGAATGAGGTACTGATGCTTCATCCTCAACGACTTTCATCGGATATTGATCCTTCGTTGCATGTTGACCTTACCTTAATTCTTGGAAAAGATTATAACCGCTTGCCCGTGTATGAAAAAGTGCTTGCTCTCAGAGAAATTTACTGATCCGCATGGCAGTAAAAAAATTGACGGACCAAAAAGACCATATCTATCAGCTTGCTAAAAAAGCGGCGGAAGCAGCCTCCAACAAGAAAGCCAGCGATGTAATTATCTTGTCGCTGAAAGACCTGACTTCGGTTGCGGATTATTTTATTATCTGTACCGGCGATGTAGATGTTCATGTCAAGGCGATTGTTGATGAAATCAGAAGAGAACTGAAACGCGACGTAAAACCCTGGCATATTGAAGGCTATAATTATCTTCACTGGGTGCTGATGGATTATGTTGACTTTGTCGTTCACGTTTTTCAGAAAGATAGTCGTGAATATTATAATATCGAACGGCTCTGGGCAGATGCTCCGGTGGAACGGATAGATATTCAAGACGAGATCATTCCGAAAACGGACATTTCAAATAACACCCATGATTTTTCCCCACAACGAAACATGAAAGATGATTCGTAAGATCTCTGAAATAATGGAGTAGTGTATTGTCATTCGCTTCGCTGCCTGCCCCGTAGTGAGCTTGCCTGTCCCGTAACGAAGAATGAGTGTACCGGGGGCGATCGTATCGGGGTCATTTATTGTTATTTGGCTTCGCCGTCATTTTACCAGTGAATGACCACTGAATGACTAATTACATTGAGATATATAATTAAAATTAGTGCAAATTCGTGTACTTCGTGGTTACTTTCATATAAACCCGACATAATTCTTTTATTCATCTAACCTGTTTAATTCATAAACCTTGTCACAAAGACACTAAGGCTCTAAGAATTAATAAAATACAGATATTGAAATGTACGAAATAAATAAAAAAATTCCTAATAATTGACTATCCCAATCGCAGCAAGCTGCGGGGTATTACGCCAATTTTTTGCCGCTTCGCGTCACCGGAATTTTAAAGATAAGATAGGGTTTGCAGTCCCAAACCCCGCTACGGCATTCATCTCCGTTGCAAGCAACGGAGTATTCTGCCGATTTTTGATAAAATTTTACATCTTCCCTTTTTATCTTTATTTTTATTTTAAACATCTCTTTGTGTCTTGGTGCCTTCGTGGCTATGAATAATTCAGGCTAAGAAATTACAATCCTGAATGCGCCATTCTTCTTTCATTGCGAGAATGCTGACGTCCATGTAAATTAGGGCGGTTTAGAAACGGG
>JAUVYH010000028.1 GCA_030603165.1 Fidelibacterota bacterium | reverse complement strand
TGTTTATTATATTATACCTAATATAAAGGCAATTCAAAAGTAATGTTTGTTTGTATGTATTTAAATATTAGGAGGTTGTGTGGTGCAAATGGATGTGTTTGAAAATTAAATTAGGAGTGATTACTACCATGAAGATCTGTGTAGATATGAAATTCGCCGGGCGCCAGTGGAATCGGATCTGTTGTAAACTGAACTTGTATGGAATCACCGGTAAAATAATCATACCAGGCGCCGCCATAGGGAAAGTTCGGCACTGCATCTACTGTATTCACATCAAAGTTGCCAAGCACCAGTACATCCAGATCGCCTAATAAAACGATCCGCTTTGTGGCTGTGCTAAGCGACAGTTGCACATTAGTATTGGGGTTCGTGAATACATCATTCTCGTTGCGCAATTTTAACAGAGCCTTGACAGTTTTATATAAATTTAACCTTGCGGGTTCGGTTAAATAATCCCACCTAATCGGTTTCTCTCCAAGTCTTCCATCATAATTGATCGAATAATCATATCCTAATTCGCCAAACTGCCAGATCATTTTCGGTCCGGGTAATGTATAAAAGAAAGCAGATACCAGTTTAATCCGATTGAGAGCTGTCGCCAGATCTTTCACATTATACTCACCGGAAGAATTGCCCCATTGCAGGTTTTTATACATCAACCGCTCTTCATCATGGCTTTCCATATAGGTCACGAGATGAGGTTTGCTCCAACCGCGGGTTTTATAATAGCCCCGGGAAAAATCTGAATTGGAATTCCAGCCCATAGATGCTTGATTATAGCTATGATTCATATTTCCCCATAACAAGGTTCCGTAATCAGCAAGTTCTTTCATTTCACCTGAATTTTCATCAACCAAATGCTCCAAAATCACAAATGCTGAAGAATCTTCTTCCCATATTTCATCAGCCATCCGTTTTAAAATATTTATCCGATTTGCATCATAAGGTCCACTGCCTCCGCTTTTGTTAGTAAAACCACGTGTAAAATCAAATCTATATCCATCGAGATGAAATTCCTTTATCCAGTACTTATTTACCCGATCAATAAAATATTTTGTATGTTTGCTTTCATGATTGAAATCATATCCCCAGTAAAAATCTGTATGAGGAGCAACTTCATTGAACCATGGACTTTGGCTTGTTGGTTGCATGGTGGTTTTATTCAGGTACATTCTAACCATGGAATAACTACCATACGCATGATTCAAAACCATGTCTCCAAGCACAGCAATACCTCGCCTGTGGCACTCATTTACAAAATTACGCAGATCATCAGGTGTTCCATAATATTTATCAAGGGCAAAGTAAAAGGATGTATTGTAACCCCAACTGGAATTGCCTTCGAATTCATTGGTTGGAAGAAGTTCTATTGCATTTATTCCAAGACTGTCCAGATAATCCAATTTTACCAAAGCTCCATTATATGAATGTTTGTCAGTAAAATCCCTGATCAGCAATTCATAAATCACCAGTTTTTCTTTGCCCGGTTTTTGATAATCATTATCTGTCCATGGAAATTCACTTGATTTTTTCTGAAAAGTGGAAACGATCTGATTTGTTTTATTATAGGGATATTCCGGTAAATCAGGAAATGTTTCTTCATCAATATATCTATCGTTCCATGGATCCAATACCAGTTCAGTATAAGGATCAGCAATCCTCAAATCCCCATCAATAAGATATTGATATCGATATATTTGGTTTTCAGTAACATTTTCAAATTCATGCCAGAAAACAACTGAATCTTCAGCAGGAGAATATTTTTTCATGAAATAATTTTCATCAACTTTCCAATAATTGAAATCCCCGATGAGATAGATAAATTCCTTGTATGGAGCAAAAATGGCGAGGATTGCACTGCCATCATCCATGAAATTTACTCCGGGATGCACATTTTCCGGTAATGCTTCTTCAACCACCTCATTATTCACCATTGCACCAAAATACGTAGTATCCTGAATTCCGGCTGTATCGGACACAATAATTTCATATTGAGATTTCCCTCTTTCAGAAGCAATTTCAGAATATTTTATAGAATTTACACCCTGATTGGCTGCCACAAGATTCTGATTTTTGTAAATTTTGATGGAGTCAACTTGAGTATTGATTGCAGCAGCTTTCACTTTAAATTCGATTTCATCATCAATCTTATAAAAAACAGGACTCATCATCACATTTTCAAAAGAAAAATTTACTGAAGGACTGTCTATTACAGCAGTTATTCCGGAATCAAAAAGGTCATAAAATATATCGGCGTTACCGACATCTCTGCCAGTTTTAGAACCATCGGAATTCCGGAATACAAATGCCAACTGCAATATCTTTTCGCCTGCTGGCACGCCGTAGTATTCATGCAGGTATCTAAGGGGCAATTTCCATAAATTATCACCCACTTTTGTAAGCCTTGCCTTTTCTATATTTTCATTCCATCCGGCAACAACATATTTCCAGTCACTGGGCTGTGTGCTAAATTCCGTAATAACTCCGGTATGAGCATATACATCATCGCCAGCATAATTCATTAATCCTAAATCACCCTCAGTAGCGTCGAAAAAAATCACAATCGAGTCGTACTGTGTCGGATAAGATGGTGTTGAAGTGATTAGCTGCGCATACAGCAGATTTGCAATTAATATTATTAATAATAAACCTGTCTGTTTTTTCATAGGTATTCCGTCTTTAATTTGAATTGTTCTTCCGGTCGGTTTCCTCTATCAATTGATCCAGATGATCGACTTTCTCAGTCATCAGTTTCATCACTGTTTCCGATACATCCACCTTCTTGCGCTGTCCATACAACGTAATATCAAGAATAATATAGTTTAGCGCAATAGTCAGCACGGCGCGATTCTGAGTCCAGATTATCTGCTGTTCATCGTCCATATTTGCGGAGCCCATTACCAGGTCTTTTGAATCTGTAACCATAATAATTTTACGATCCCAGAATTTCGCTAATTTCTCTTCATCGACTCCGTAAGCAAATACTTCACCCAAATTTTTATCGATTTCCGTAAAAGAGAAAGCGACGATCTCAACACCCCGCTTTTTTGCAGCAAGCAAGGGCTTTTTTAATTGCTCGATTTCCCGTTTCCAGGCTGATATATAAATGGTTTCATTGGTTTCTTTAATCAAAGAACTACACAATTCCATCAAAGATTCATAGCCGCGGATATTCCAGAATCCCTCGGATTCAGGTTTATTGTTAAAATTGAACAAATCTTCACGAAGTGATGACACCCGTTTTGAAAAATCAGATTCCAGTAAGGATATCAGTTGTTTCGGTGAGAGCGGTATATATCGTCGGGGTTTGTCATGTATGGAAATGACGACGCCCATTGTTTCCAGCTTTCGTAATATCGAATAAATGACAGACCGGGGAACATTAGCCTGGTGACTAATTTCGTAGCCGGTCGCCGGATTATTTCTGAGCAATCCCAGATAGGTTCTGGCTTCGTAATTTGTAAAACTTAATTTGGCCAATTTTGCCAGTAAATCTTCCGGTATCTCGTTCATAGCATCTCCTATCTACAGTCATCGAATTCTACGAAATGACCAATGAATCAATTAAATCTATTCCTCTTTTTCTGCCTTTACTTCCATCGATAAATGTCTAAACCAGGAAAGATATAAAATAACCGACAGGATTATTGTCAATATTAGTAATACTATAAAATTATCAAATCGCTTCATGACCAGCATCAACCACATTAAAAACAGACAGCACTGCCACGGTACGGCAAAGAATATTGAAAAAATATCCCGGCGATTCTCGGCATTGACTTTACTGAGAAATTTATCGGAAAACTTCTCCCTTATCGGCGTCCAAAATCCAAATGGTCGAGTAATTTTATAAAAATTGCTTAAAACTTTTTCATCGGTTGGCTTCGTCAGCAATGTACCGATGATCGTACCAACCAGGGATATTCCCGCGGAAAATATAAACGCAAAATATTCCTCCGTCCCTTCGGGCATTACCAATTTCCAGACAATCGCCGCCACGGTACCGCTTGCCATTCCAATTGCATATCCGTAACCATTCAAGCGCCACCAGTACCAGCGAATCAGTTGGGGTATAATCATACCGGCGCCGATACTCATCGTTATCCAGCCCCAGATTTCATTGATATTTTTAATAACAAGCATTAGCAACAGCCCCAGAATAACGATTATTATTGAAGCCAGGTAACTCTGACGCATCTGCTTTTTATTATCAGCAACGGGATTTATATGTTGTAAATATATATCCTTAACCCAGTAGGCTGCACCGGCATTCACCGTCGAATCAAAAGTGGACATCGCCGCCGCCATTAAACCCGCAACTAAAAAACCTTTGATTCCCACAGGTAATGTTGCAACTACCATCGGCAACACCATTTCAGGGTCGGATATCTGCCCGGCTAAATAAATGCCCCAGACCGCCATGGCGCCGATAAAGGGCCAGCGGAATGAAAGCAAAAATGTCCAGAACAGAGATAAGAGACCTGCTTCCCGGTCGTTCTTGGCAGCAAAATAGCGCTGGAGCATGTAATTTCCAGTACCGCCGCTGCCTTCAATAACCACCTTAAACATATAAAACATAATTGCGATCCCGAAAAGATTGTACATCGAATAAACGCTTTCGGAATCAATATTCAAATTCCATCTTGGAATAATGCTCGTCCATTCATGATAGTTTGTCAAATAGGCTTTAAAACCGCCCCCGGCTGTCTCTTTGAGCGGCATGGAAACAAAAAATTCATCAGGCAGCGTAATCCCAAGAGCGCGAATGGCGATATAAGCAATCGCGGCAAAAATCAAAAGCCCCTGAAAAACATCCGTCCAAATGACGCCGTATAATCCCGAAGCAACCGTATAGATCATCGCGATTCCGATTAACACCCCGGCAGCCCAAAATTCGGACGGCAGCCCCCAAAATGCGGGAATACCCAAAAACTTATCCAAAAATTTTCCACCGCCGATAGCAAAATAAGTGATCATCGCAATCGTCACGATTATCGACGTGACTGCCGTGATAAAACGGGCGGTCTTGCCTTCATTGTCATCGCCAAACCGGAACTGCATCCACTCCGCCAGAGTCATCACTTGCGCCCGGCGATTCCATTTACCCATAAAGATCATCAAAAACGCCATAATTAGCGTAACGCCGCCGCGAATCTCGATATAAAAACCTTTTGCTCCAATAGCATAAACAAGGGCAACAATAATCATCGTCCCGCTAATGTCCAGGTTGGACGACATTCCCGACGCTCCTAAAGCCCACCATGGTAATTGCCGATTACCCAGAAAATATGAATCTATACCCTGAGAAGCCTTGCGCTGGAAATACAATCCGACAAACACCAAAGCGAGGATGTAAATACCGACAATCGTAAAATCAATGAATTGCATCAATATTGCCCCTGTTTTTATTTGTACATGAAAGAAATATGTTCAATATACATTATAATTTCATTTAATTAATACGAATTATCTCAGTTTTTTGACATCCTTCTATTTCCTCAACAGAATAATTGGCATAATTGCGTTAAATTTGATTCTGCTTCCTCTTCCAATTCTCTGCCATTTCCCTTAATTGTTTATTCGCATGCTTAAAAAACACCTTATATGATATACAAAAATGTGTAGTGTTGTTATCCATAGGATCACGTATGCGGTCTTTAATACATCCACCCAAACAATGGGATAACCACTTACAGCCCTTACAACTATCGGATAAATTTGCTTTTTGTTCACCAAATGCATTCTGACGTTCAGAATTTAACAATTCTATTAAGCTACTATTCATAACATTGCCAAGTTTCCACTTCGGCTCTACAAAAAAATCACAAGGATACACGTCTCCATTATGTTCAATAACTAAATATACTCCACATTTCTTAAGTAAGGTACATTCTGGTGGTTCTAATCCAACATATGTATAGAAGACAGAATCGAAATACCTGATCGATGTCATCGGTGAATCACCACAAAAATCATTTCTCCATAAATCAAATAACTTGCATAAAAAACTACCATATTTCTCGGGAGAAACTGAAAAAGGAGCAGCTTTTGTATGATCCTCCGGATCAGTCTCTACTATAGGTATAAATTGCATAAAGTTTAAATCAAGCGACTTGTGAAACTCATAAATTTCTTCAGGAAAATTAACTGAATAATCACTGATAACCGAGAGAGTATTAACCGCTACACCATTATCAAGTAAGAGTTTTGTATTATCAATGACTCTATCCCAAGAACCTTGACCTCCCTGCATCAGACGGTAATAATCATTAATATGTTTAGGCCCATCTAATGAAATTCCAACAAGAAAATTATTTTTTCTTAAAAATTTTGCCCACTCTTCATCAAGCAATATACCATTTGTCTGCAATCCATTCCCAACAGTCTGACATCGACCATATTGTTGCTGAAGTTTAACTACCTTTTCAAAAAATGGGACGCCCATTAATGTAGGTTCACCCCCTTGCCATCCGAATGAAATACAACCACTACCCTGCATCATTACCTGTTTGATTAGTTCTTCCAATATTTTCTCATTCATTCTATGTATATAAGCATTGGCAAATAAGTCTTTCTTATCTAAATAAAAGCAATACTTACAAGCCATGTTGCAATCAGGACCAGATGGCTTGATTAAAATTGAATTTATCTGTTTTCTTAAATGATTATATTGCTTCCCGTACATTGATTGTATCACTTCTATCTTTGTCTATTCAGTAATATAAGATTTAATACTATTTGATTGTTTGTTCAATTTATAATGTTGCTTGAATTTCTCTAAAATATCTATTCACTGTATCTATGTATCTGTTGCTGTTGCCGTTATCTCTATTCCCTTGATTCCCCAATTTTGTGCCCCCTAATTCGGAAAACTCATTAGAAATATTTTTCGGGGAGTAGGCAATATAAGCACAAGAACCGGCAGTTTTTAAAAATTCTCTTCTTGTCTTTCTCACTTGTCCTATATCCTTATCCAGTTGGAACTAAAATCAACAGAAGAGCGGAGCCAAATGCTCCGCCCTTCCATTACAAAAAAGATTTCTTACTTTAAAAGAACCATCTTCTTCGTATCGCGGAACTGATCACCTACTCTCAATTCGTAAAAGTAAATTCCGGAAGCCACACTATTTCCATTAATATCATTTCCATTCCAGATGAAAGTATAATTGCCCGGCTGCAAATTGTCATAAGAAACATAATTTACAGTCTGTCCAAGCATGTTATAAACTATCATCTTAACAGCACCAGACCGAGATATAGAAAATCTTATCTGCGTTACCGGATTGAAAGGATTGGGGTAGTTTTGTTCAAGCTTAAACTCTGCAGGTACTATATTGTCAGAGAAGACAATACTGGGAATCGAAAGCGGTGGATCTTCTACATCCAGAGGTGAACCCTGTGTGAAAACATCTGTAGGAAATACATATTCTGAAGACCAGGTAACAGGGTCGGTTGTTAGAGGTTGAATATAGCGGCTGCGAAATCTACCAAACACTTTACCACCGGCGCTTTCTCCTAAACTATGCTCACCGACTGTTTTACCAATATAGACAATGACATACGGAATCTCTCCCGTAAATGTACACGTGAGTGTGTAAATACTGTCCCCATCAGAGTCTGAATAGATCAAATCCGGATGTGGGACGTTATCTACATTCGCAGTCTGATATCCAGAAAGATGCAATACTGTTTTATCTTTGATTACTAAAAAGAGTGTGTCTACAGCAGGATCAAATTCCGTCACATGCCGCATATCCATGTTGAAAGTTAGCTGTATAGAATGTCCTTCTGGAATAATTGCTTCCTGTGGAAGATCATTAAATGATCTCACTTCCTCCTGAACCCCTAAAGTATCACCTTCAAAGATAAATGCCGTATTAAGTCCACCCCGAAGAGCAATCATTTCCCATAGCAGTCCATTTTCTGGTTCTGCCATGTATGGATTTGTCTCTCGAAGTGCTGCTAAATGGTCAGCATCAAACCTGATACGAAATTTATACCCGTGTTCAAATCCAATTCCAGAAGTAATTGGAACTAACAATTCATAATTTGATGTACCGGGAATTCTGATCATATTTGCAGTTTCAGGAAATCCACCCCAATTGTTAAAGGCTCCGGCTACCTGAACTGTATCATCAGTGCTTAATATACCTAAATCTTCCATTACTGACATATTAACATTGAAATAAACCATTGCTGTCACAATCTCTACAATCACTTCAGGCAGCTCATAAATTAATGTTTGTTCATTATTATTTACTACTGTAAACTTATAACCGCCAGGAGTAATCCATTCAGCATCCTGATTCTCTGCACCCCATTTACTTTTAAAAATTGCATCCATATCAGTGTCAGGTAACAAATCAATCTGGATTGTCCATATATTATCACCAGCTGCTTCGTCCCCATGAGAACCATCATCAGACATCGTGTGGTAAGCCCAATCATTAAGTTCACCGTTAGCCAAGATAAATTTTCCTTTCATTTGACATGCTGTAATGTAATATTCGTCTTTTGTGTCATCAATAATGAACGTAATTGTAACAGGTTCACGAGGATAAACCAGTAGCTGTTCCAATTCATCGGGAACAAGAAATTCGGGATTTTCACCTGATATCAAGTTACCTGACCCATCTTCCATTCCATAAGACCAGATGGTCGTATCCGTATCAACCACAAGATCAATTTTTAATGAGAACTTATGGTCTCCACCAACTTCATCTCCATTAGTACCGTCATCATACATAACCTGAGTAGCGCCACCATCCCAACCGGTATCAAACACACCTGTTGTCTTGTTCCAGCTTCCCTTCAGGTTCACTTCTGTCAAGGTACCGCCTTCATCATTATAGACAAATGTGACCGGAGCAGCGCCCATCGAGATTCCTGCAAATCCCAGTAAGATAACGAGAAACATCATAACTTTCTTCTTCATTTTTTTTTCTCCTTTGGTTTTGATTAAGTTTAAAAGCTACTAAACATCAAAGCTTTTTCTCCATTCATACCTCCTTTCTATTCCTATTAAGCATCATAAGTCTTTCTAATATAATTCACATCAATCCGGTAATGCAGCTCGCCAACCGCTTCTCAACATCGATAGCAGCTGTTTCACAACATTTTTTTAGTAAGCTCCATAATAAGGATAATCATCCCACTTTGGCTTTTTACCGAGCGCACGAGGGTCTCCAGTCTTTTTTAGATATTCCGTTAACCTCATCGAGATATCCTTTTTTATTGTAGCAAACTCAGGATTATCCGCAACATTATTCATCTGGTATGGATCATTTTTAAGTTCATACAGTTCTTCAGCCGGGCGTTTCCCAAAAGCCAGATTAAAAAGATATTCCACGTCAGGATCGTCCCGATGTTTTATCATATACACCTTCGTGGGTGCTCCATCCATGTCCCAGAAGCGGTCAGGATCACCTGCAGGCCAACGTTCTGGATTATAGTTCCTAATATACAGAAACTCACGAGTACGAATAGCTCTCGCCGGGTAACCTAAACAACCTTCACGAGCACTCCCCCCATGGCGCTCTCGAGCAGTAAAGACATTATCTCGATTAGGATCTAATATTCCAGATTTATTGGATATAAGTAATTCAAATAGACTATTACCAGTCATTTCCTGCGGAATATCCAGTCCTGCGGTTTCAAGAAAAGTTGGCGCTAAATCAGTCAAGCTAATTAAATCATCAATAACGCGTCCACCGGGTATTTGATTTGCCCAGGATATAACTAAAGGCATACGCGTACTTAAATCGTAAAGATTAGGTTTGCAGCGTGGGAATGGCATACCGTTATCGCTTGTTATTACAACCATCGTATTGTCAAACTGATTTGTCTTTTCAATAATCTGTAAAATCTCACCAATTTCACGATCATAACGCTGTATCTCAAAATAATAATCACAGATATCACTTCTTATTTCTGGAACATCTGGAAATACTGGCGGAACAAATACATCTTTGAGTTTCATACCGGATGCGACACCGCTACCGAGTTCATACCCGCGGTGCGGATCGTGGCTGCCGAACCAAAAACACCATGGTTTGCCTTCAGGAGCAGCTTTACGGAACTCTGAAAAAT
Organism: Fidelibacterota bacterium; assembly: GCA_030603165.1. GTDB lineage: Bacteria > Fidelibacterota > UBA2242 > UBA2242 > UBA2242 > UBA9312. The sequence continues at coordinate 16,484 of JAUVYH010000028.1, read as the reverse complement.
TCTCGTATTTTTGTGGTCCAGCTGGATTATGTGTCCTACCACCGGGTTCAAATTTTCCCGGTCCCCAACCTTTTCCCATAAATCCCACATGGTAACCTGATTCCATAAGTAAATCGGTATAGATAGGAAATTTAGCCGGTAGTGTACTCCAGAGGTTTCCTCCCTCTTCTAAACGCCAGATATTTTGACCTGTAAGAATTGAAGCACGCGAAGGTGTACATGATGGTGCGGCACAATAGGCGTTCGTAAAGAGAGCACCATTGTCTGCGATACGATCAATATTTGGTGTCTTTACCACTCTGTCTCCATAAGCTCCGACATGAAGCCACGATTGATCATCCGAAATACAAAAAAGAATGTTGGGCTTTCTAATAGATTTTCTACATGAAAAGAGCTGCCCTGATACAGCTATCGATGCAACTCCAATACCTACAGTCTTGAGAAATTGACGTCGTGTGTAATCATTCATAATTTTTACTCCTGTTTTTATTTGAAAGTCGATAAAAAAACATCGAAATATTAATCTTCTCTAATAGTTTTAAACATTATTAGAAGACCAATCTCAAAGTATATTTGTGAATCTGATTCAGATGCTCGAATGATTGATAAGCATAATCCAAACTGATCCTTGAACCAGTTCCCAATCTAAAACTCAGACTTCCGCCAAGGGAGAACTTCTCTTCCCTGCTCTCTAAAAACACTGACTTCATACCGGCGCGAAGATTAATAATCTCATCTAGTAATCCTATCTCAAATCCATAGTTCAAATACTCACTATTATCATTAGGATGTACTGCATCTACTGCCCATGTTACCCGCATCAATCCGGATCTTACAAAATCTCCCGATAGCCCCACTCGCAGTAATAAAGGAAGATCAAATTGATCTGTTGATAATATAGCATTTACACTCTCATTGTTACCATATATCCGCTCATCTATATCCTTCTGAACTAACAAATCCGGCCCTGTCATCTGCATCTTCCTACCAAAATTGGATATGCTTACACCAAATCGAATATCCCGAAATGGTGTAATAAATAAAGTTCCTATATCAATCGCTATAGAACTGGCATCACAGTTCATTATATATTCATTGATATACTTCAGGTTCGCGCCTATTGAAAAACGATCAGTCAGTCTCCTCGCAAATGTCAAACCTATTGCATAACTACCTGCTGAAAATGTCTCACCTGTACCTTCAGGAAATTCTTCTGTGGTAACTTCCATCTCACCCATACCCAGATAGGTAGTATTTATCCCTAATACACCATATTCTCTTACCGGAAAAACAAATCCCATATAAGAAAAATAGATATCTGCTATCCACTGTGTGTAATTTACAACCAACTCAGTATTATTAAGCTGAGAAATACCCGATGGATTCCAGTACATCGCTGTGGCATCATTTGCTATGCCTACAAAGGCATTCCCAAGACCATTTGCCCTTGAACCTACACCGATTGCAAGAAACTTCGCCGCTGTTGTGCCTGTCTTTGTAATATCCACTGCATTCAAACCAGAAACTAATATTAAAAGCAACACACAATTTATGTATTTGATTTTAGAATACATTTTACTCACCTACTTAATTATTGCGAATTTTCCAATATGCTCACCTATTCCAGGTGCTTCTATGTGATATATATATATCCCATACGAAGCCGACAAATTATCCCTCGTCAACAAATCCCACTCCTCCGATCCATCATTGTAAAAAGATTCATGCTTTATCTCTTTTACTAATTCACCAGAAACTGTAAATATTCTGATTGTACACATTGCCGGAAGATGATTGAAATGAATTGAACGGGGTCCTCTACCACTCATATATGGATTCTTCTGCTCCCAGGTAGCAGCTGCAAAATAGGGATTGGGCACAACCTTTATCTTCTTTAATTCCTTTTTCGCTCGTGATGTATCTATATAGGATGCATAAGTTGTGAATTCAAACATGTCTGTTGATAAAAAGGGTTTCTTTATTGCTATAAATACCGTATCCCCTGATTGCGGCTTATAAACGCTTTTCGGCTCACCCGGTACAGGGTAATTTAAAGTAAATACCCATGTCGGCGATAAATCTCCTCCCTCAGTAGTATCATCTAAAAATACTACCCAATCACTCTCTCTAGTAGAGTCTGCCCCCAATAAGCCATCCGGAGACCCAAATGGCGAATAATCTCCAAATGCAAAGGGTATCTCCTCCCAATCTATCATATCATTACCTGTCAGTGACACCCGCTTCTTTACTGTGAAGTTAACTGGAGTTGATGGAAAATAGACACTGCTCGGAAACCCACGATACTCCATTGATGTATCAATTTCCGCTTCTCCTATCTCTATCCTGTAATCTGCAGGATAGGGCCTGCCGTTTGTGTAACCTCTATAAAACACATTAACATCAAATCGCCACAGACTGTCTCTGCTCCAATAGGAATCCGTGCTGTTGAACTCAATCTTATCCGCATTCCGCATAAATAACTGAAATCCATCTATTACTGGCTGTTCGTCATCTTTTGTGATTTTCTTACTTTTTGAAATCAGAGTGATTGATTGGGATAAATCTGTTATATCCTCTAATGTAAAACTTTTGGTGGCAAGTGTATCATAACCACTTTCAAATTTGCTTCCCTTCTTGGGCTTTATTGTATCTTCAAATGTTATTCTGTATGTGTGCCTATCCAGAACTTCAAGCGGATCTACTATTCTGTATCCCACTGTTGATGAGGTCACTCCTTGCACCAGCTCAATATCAATTATATCCGCTTCTTTATATCCTGCTGACGGTGCTTCCGGTGTCACAATCGCAACATTGGGTCCTTTACGTACCTCTCCTGTAATATGATCAATTACCAAACGTATATTGCATTCTGTTGGCGGAATACTGTTGGTCAAATCTCCCCCAAAATCATAGGATACAACAGCATAATAATAGGTCTGTCCATTCTGTACTGTTGAATCTACATAAGTATGCTGTATTCCTGTGTCATCTCCTAAATCATACAATACACCATTTATATCAACAGGATGATAACCCTTGATTCCATCTATCAAATCCCACTGAGCAATAGGGCTATAGAAAGTCAGGTTGCCCTGAGCATCTGTTATTTTATAAGCATCCTGAAACTGCGTGTCTGTGGCACGAAAAATCTTATATCCTTCAAAATCGTTCCCAGGCGAACCTATCTTAAACATATAATCATCAAACGATCTCTCCGCTATATCATCCCAGTACAGAGTTACTTTTCCATCGCCTGCCACAGCCGTGACATTGGGAGGAATCGGTGCCTTTGCAAATTGATAGTCCGCCTCGTAAGTTTTTTGAGCAATATCTTTGACACGTATTACATCCTCTACATCTTCTCCAAGACAGATAGCCACTGAGATCCTTTCCGTCTGACCTACTTTTAGAGGGAAATATCCGGAGCTGACGACGAGTTTATAGTTTCCGGTTAGAACTCCTTGAAAATAATTTCCTGGTGTTAAAAACCAGCCCCAATACGCATTGTCACCCTCACTAAATGCAGGTAGACCTGACATTGCGGGTCTATATTGGACAGATGTTATACCCATCTGGTCTGATTCGGATACATCAGTCTTATCAATACTTGGCTCACCCGGCAAATTGGTCCCAACACCTGAAGTTGGAATTCCATCTCCTTCACCATCATCATTTGTCAACGGAGCTCCATCCATTCCAACATCATCAAAATAAGGATTCCAGTCCCCATCATTATCTATAAAGTCATCCCTGGATTCATCAATCATTTCATCTATATTTTCATCTATACCTTCATCAATTGCTCCATCTCCATCATTATCTATTCCATCTGCATATTTAAATCCTAAACATTCCAGAGTTACATTGTATAAAATGATTGGAGTGCCATATTTTGGATGAACAGCATCAGGAACTTTATATCGATAATAAGGAGAATCATTTGCAGCAATACCAATTATCGCTTGTGTAATTACCGGACTGTTTTCCTCACCGTTACCATTATTATCTATATTATCTTTATAACCACTGCCGATATCTTCCGATTCAACTCCAATTAAGTGAATTTCCCCAGATTGTAGAGCATCTGATTCCGGAAACGGAGGCCAGCGCTTCCATTTATCAGAGGCTGCTGCATTTACCATCTCTTTTGTAATTACAGGACTCAAATTTTCACCATCACCATCATTATCAATCCTATCAGCATATCCTACCCCTAATTGATGTCCAAACGGAACATGGGTACTGTCCTCATCGACAAGTCCATTGCCGTTATCATCTATCCTGTTGTGTAGCTCCCCTTCTATCATCTCCGATGTAACTTTAGGACTGTTTGCTTCACCATCACCATCGTTATCAATCCTATCCACTGAGTTGCCGGGAGTTTCGAGAAATGCCATAGCAGGTACACCAACTGGATCGGTACCAAAGGCTGCATTACCAATTCCATCTGCATCTTTCGACCAGGCGATATCATTAAGGAGATCATAATCCGGCATGTCATCATCGCCATCGCCACTGCCGCCAACCTGATCACCAAAGCGCAGGGCAAAACACACCTTGTTCAAATCTTCAGTTCCATCGTTTTGTATCTCATAAATAAAGAATACAACATCCTCAATAAGATTTTGAGACCATTGCATTACCCTGACACCTGCTAGAATCCCTAATCCGCCTCTTGTCAGATCAGTTGAATCGGGATAATAGCGATACTTGTCATAATAATTATCACATACTTTGTAATACAATTCTTGATCGGCATTGAACTGATTCTTACCAAAATATCCATTCCACGATCCACGCCAGCCCGGATCATTCTCATCTTCTTTCTTATCAGGCCACGATGGAGGCCATGAATCAGGTGCATCACTTTTAGCTATTAAATCAGAACTTTTATTTAAATATCCGGGAACCGGATTAAATGTCCAGCTCTCCCCAGCGCTATTCGTGCGATACTCAGAAACACTTATTATTTTAGTTTTTATACTGTCTACATCAAACACTTCTGCCCCTACCCAGAATGCCGTATTATTTATATAATTATGCCCTGAGTTTTTCGGCCACTCATAGTGAATATATTGAGGGAGATTTCCACCAGCACCACCGCTCATTCCCCAATTAAAAATTGATGTTCTTACTTTATTCCCATCAATATCTGTCTGTCGCCGATAGTTGTAATCTCCACGTTCCTTACTTGGTACATATTGCCCAAAAAGATATGTTGATATCAATACTATTAATGCAATCTTAAAAAACTTCATCCGTTGACTACTCCTTTTACCAAGAAATTTTAAACCCGAAATGAATTCTCCTTGGCTCAGAATACCACTCCTGGTGGGTAAAATATTCATGGATTGTATTGATCCTGTACGGGGAATCATAAAGTGATATTTCCCAAGGTGTTGAAGGTTCTTCCAATGTCTTATTTATCCTTCCTGTATCTCTCCAGACTCTAATCTCATTTCTCGTATCAAACAAATTGTATATATCAATAAATAAGGTCACATTAAGACCCAAAAATTTTAGTTCCCTGAGTAACCTAAGATCAAATTCATAAGTTTTTGGTTTTCTCCTGCTATTTGTTTCAAGTTCGGTTGAAACATTGCGCCCAAATCTGGATGCGACACTGATCTGAGGAGTATATGGATATCCCGAACCATAACGACCGATAAGTGTTACTCCTCCCTTTTGAGTACCTATAAAGACAGAACCATTCAGAGTATGAGTTTGATCCCAATTCAACGGAACAATATATTTTCTCGGTTCCAGATTTTTACTCACAGCACTGAATTCATCTCCCGGATCAGAATTCGATCCCTCTGCTATTTGATAAGTGTAGTAGAGATTAAAACTATAATTCGAACCATAACTCTTTGTGGATAATACTATTCCACTAACATTTGCATAATCTTTATTAACATAAGTGTAATAAGATGCTCCTCCTCCAAGATCAATCGGGATACCAGATGAGACCCAATCTCTGACATCACGATAAAACCCTGTTATATCAACAGTAAAATTCTTCACTAATTCTTGCCGCAGTCCTAATTCGTACATCGTAGTCTTTTGAGGTTTCATATCGGGATTCCTATAAATCCCAAAATTACCGCTCGATTCAGGAATTTTATATCCGGGCTTCTGAAATAATAGCTTGAACTGCGGAATTTGGAAAAAATGACCAAATGAAAAATGTATGACTCCTTTATCCGTAATTGGATAGGCTATTCCCAGCCTCGGACTTAATTGAGATTGTGGTGTAGTTTCTTTCCACCAAAACTCATCACGCTCTTCCAATGTTAGCGTATCCAAGTTGGGATCACGTGGGTTGTCAATGAACGGCTCATTGGGATTCGCCGGGATTTCCGTGTTGGCATCAAAATAATCCCAACGTAAGCCCAAGTTAATAATCACAGATTGAAATTCAATTTTGTCCTGTATATATGCGGAAAATTCTCTGGGCTTCTCTAAGTAGTATTCTCTTTTAAACTCTCCAAATTCTCTGCCTGAGATGTCCCTTTTCGATATATATGGAGTGAAAACTGTATCTCTAACATTCGGATCGTCAATGATTGAATATTCATCTAATTCTAAGGCATGAAGTTTACCTTCTAATCCAAATTTCAAAAGATGAATATTTGTAAGCTGCGAAGTAAAATCCAACTTGGCAATCTTTGTATCGGTTCTTCTTAAAAATCTATTTTTATTTATTGAGTTATCAGTAAACCAATAATACGGATTGGTTCTCTTTTCATGTTCCCAATAGTAGGGATCAATATATGTTGAATCATTCTCATCTTCGAACATAAACATTTTAAAATATGTAAAATAAGATGAAAGATTAAGATCATAGAAGGACTTCTCAGAAATCGTATGGGTTATACCAAAGCTTAAATTTCTACTGTGATTGTTTTTCTCAATATTTGCATCAGGAACATACTGCAAATTGTGGCTAAAATTCTCATAAATTCTATCACTGGTAACATAACCAAGACGAACCTTAAACTTTGGAGAAAGTAAAAAACTTAACTTGGAGTGAGTTGAGAGTTTCTTATTCCAGTTCATCGGAACAAAATCAACGTTTGGCAATGTATCTCCATAAATACTGAAATAACTTTTACCATACAGCCATCCATCTGTATAGTTGTATCGAGCTGTTGTATAAAAACTTGCTAGCCCGGACAAAAGAGGTACTGGACCACTGAGGCTCAATTGAATGTCCTTTTCCGAAAAAGGATTTATTTGACCTATCCCCGGAAATAGCTGATTATCACGGGATAAATAATCGCCTCCATAGGCAGAAATGGAGCCTTTAAATTCCTTCGCTCCTTCTTTTGTAACAATATTAATAATTCCGGACATTGCATTACCATACTCGGCGTTAAAAGTACCGCTGATCACCTGTAATTCCTGAATCACCGCGTTTTCTACAATGATGGATTCTCCCCCATCATAAGCATCCGTAATTGGAATACCATCCAACCAGTACGCAACTTCAGATGACCGCCCACCGCGAATATGAAGTCCTCCACCATCATCTATAGTAACACCGCCCTGGAGCTCGAGAATATCTCTCATTTCAATAACAGGCATAGTAGCAATATCTTCAGAAGTAATCCTTACCTCAGAAGAAGTTAAATCTTTTTGAACAAAAGAACGTTCTGCTAGAATTGTTATCGCCTCTGTTTCCAAAACTTTTGTTTCAAGCACATAATCAAGCCTGGTAGTTAAATCAATCTGTACTAATACATCTATTACTACTTGCTTACCGTATCCAATCATCGTAGCTTCAATATCATACCTTCCAGGTCGTACATTTAGAATTAGATAATTTCCATTAATATCAGTCGCTGCACCAATTCCGGTACCCCTTAAAACCACATTAACACCAGGCAGAGGATTTCCTGTACTTGCATCTATAATTTTTCCCGTAATTTTTCCCGTCGTACCAGCTATAATAATAACACTAGTGAAAATAATTAAGCATAATAACAACAAATATCTAATAACATATCTCATGATACGCCTCTTTGTGTATCTAATACTAAATTGTTAACTAATTCTTCATTTATCCAAATATCAGTATCCGCTCGAAGGTTTTTAACAAATTTAAAACACGATTTTTTACGTTTCTCGGGTAAAAGAGTATACTCTATTTTGTTTTTGACCTCATCAAAAGTAAGTTGTCTCGGCGGACGTTTATTTAAGACTTTCAATATTATGTAGCTATCATAAAGATTAAAAGGATTAATCACGTTTCCAATATTCGCCTTAGAAATCGGTTTGGCTAATTTACCAAACTGGGGCAGTTCACCCCATCCAAGATACCCGCCATTTTTAACGCTTCGTTCTTGATTTGAATATTCTCTTGCTAGCTCTGAGAAATCAGCGCCTGCATCAATTTGAGCAAAAATATCCCACGCTAATGTTGAATCTTTGACGACTATTTCCGCTACTTCGTAAAATTCAGAAGATAAGAACTCATTTTTATTATCAGTGTAATATTTCGTGAATTCGTCTTCACTTATTTTTACTATATCCGTAATACTCTCGAATAATATTTTAAGAATCTGTGACTTTCGATATTTATTAACAGTCCGGATAACTTCTGCTTTTTCAGGAATTCCTTCTCTTTGAATACGGTTTTCGATCTCCTCCCGAACGGCAAGACCTTTTAAAACATCACGAAAATCCCCAAGATTTTTCACTCTTTTCCACTGTTTCTGTTGGACCTCCGAAAGTTTAACCACTGTTTTATGAATATCCCAACCACCATTTTTTGATTTAAGAACATTATCAGAAACATTTTGTATTCTTAACTCGGGTAAATGACCAGATAACAATTCTTCCCTCAATTGCGGCATTTTATTATATATTTCTTCTACTATAGTTTCATTTAAAACCAAATCCAAATCAGTGATTATCCTGTCAGTCTCTTTCTTCAAAAATTCGGCGCTTTTACGTCTTTTAACCTCTAACTGCAACCAGCTTTCATTTTCTTTGTACTCATGTTCCAGAATAAATGGATTTACCTCCTTATTTAATACCTGCACAATACTATAGCCATCACTTGTCTTAACCGGATAGGATATTTCACCAATTTCCAGTAAATACGACGCATTTTCAAATGCAGGCTCCATCTCGTCGAATGAAAACCATCCAAGGTCTCCACTATTGTTTGCGAGTTCAGGATCACTAAAATATTTTTTCGCCAACTCCTCAAATGAAGAACCTGAACTCAGTTCCTGCTTGATATCCCATGCCTTTTCTAATGTAGGTGCATAAAGATGTCTTGCATGAACTTTGATCTTTGATCTACGAAAGGCTTCCCTTAATTCACTCTCATCTATAGTAAGCTTTGGATGAATGTAACTTTCAAAATAATAATTGATGTATATTTGATCACGTTTTCTTTCTACAGCACTCTTTGTTTCTGGTCTATTAGCAAACCCAGAATTCTCTGCATAAGATAGCAAAACAATTTCATCAACCAACATCCTCAGGTAATCATAACGAACTTTGAGATTATCTTTCATTCCCGATACTTCTAGAAATTCAGCATAACGCTTGCTAAAATCCGTCTTTGTGATATTTATCTTACCTACGGTTGCAACATTTTCAACCTGCTCATCATGTGAACAAGTAAGAACTAGCAAACTAATTATAACTAAAATAAATGGTTTAGCGAATTTCATAAATTCTCTTATAAACTCTTGCAGATTTTGCAGGAATTTCTTCTAATACTCCTGAATCTCCAAAAACTAACTGCCATTGTTTTGCGTCCGTTGATAAATACTTCTCAGGCTCAACTTCTTGAATATTATCAGATGTATTAAACACCACACGAATTGTCTCATTCTTTGTAAACCTTTCAAAAGTAAAAATGCATCTTTCATCATCAATAAATATTGTTTTGTATCCACCTCGCCTTAAACTTTCATGTTCTTTTCTCAATTTGATAACCGATTGGTAAAACTTAAGTAACTCTTTATTGACTTCAACAGTATCATTTGGCATTTCTAAGCCAAAGGGGTGATGAGTTTCATTTTCATATTTAAGGTCTGACCAAACCATCGGCTTTCTATTATCTGGATCATCTGCCCCCCACATTCCCACTTCATCTCCATAGTAAATATAGGGTGTTCCCACATAAGTAAATTGAAACACTAATATTGCTTTCTGAACTTTTCGTTCTATTTCAGTTGGCTTTCGAACTTTAAAATCTTTATTATTGTTTAGCTTTGAAGCATGATCAATCCACCTATCCGGATTAATAATCATAGAAGCAAATCTTTCAATATCATGGCTTGCCATAATATTTTGTAGTAAATACTGAGCCTTTTTGGGATATTCTTCTCGAATTTCTCCAAGCATTTTATCCATTTCAGACGGTTGTATCTGTTTTTTTCTATCAACAAAAGCCTTGAGCATAATATCACCAAAACGATAATTCATTACTGCATCGAAGATATCTCCCTGTAGCCATGGAGAAGCATCAAACATCTTATTATTACTTTTATCTTCCCACCACACTTCACCTACTATGTAAGCATCCGGATTTATATCTTTAACCCATTTACGAAAATCTTTCCAAAACTCTTTACTTACCTTTTCCGCAACATCCAAACGCCAGCCATCAATACCATCAGAGTGGTCTCCATCACCATTTGGATCTCCCCAACGCTTTACAATATTATGAATGTGCTCTCTAAAAGATTGCCTTGGACCGTTTTCATCTTCCCATATTTCGGGCAGATCAGCTACCCCAGCCCATCCCTGATAATCAAATTCATCTTCGGGCGTCGCCGGATTATCAAGAGAATTTATGATAAACCAATCCATATACTTACTTTGCAGGCCTTTTTTCTTCACATCCTGAAATGCCCAGAAAGGTATTCCAACATGATTGGGTACGCCGTCTATGATAATTTTCATATCCCTTTTGTGTACTTCATCAATTAATTTTAAAAATAGTTGGTCTGCAGAAGTCCAGCGCCATGTTGAGGGATCATCCGGAGTTTCACAATTCCAGATTTCAATATCGCCTTTTGGGTCGGGACCAAAATTATTATCGATATGCCTATACATCGTAGCGCCATATTTGTGAAGAGAAGCTGATTCAAATATTGGATTCAGATAAAGTGCGTTCACACCTAATTCTTTTAAATAATCGAGCTTATCTATAATTCCCTGAAGATCACCGCCACATCTTCTAAGTTGAGCATTATAATAAAAACCCCGAGAATTTTTCTCCTCCCAGGGATGCGATTTATACCAATCATCTGTCCATGGTGTGATATGCCATTCACTTTGTTTATCATGGGGCCAGGTTCCATCGAGAGTTTCTATAGTAGGATCATTTGAATGGTCGCCATTCCTAAATCTTTCCGGAAAAATCTGATACCAGATAGCATCCTTAGACCAATCTGGAGTATTACGAATATTTACAACTTTCTTCTGACACGAAAAGAACATTAAAAGAAGAAAAAAAACTGCAAAAACAACGAATCTTATTGTGTTTGGCCCCCTTTGTTTTATCATATTTTTCAATAGTAGCTCAATGCGTGTGCAGCATGATCGTCTGTCATTATAAAAATAATACTCAGTCCCCACTCTTTTGTACAAAACGATATATTTCCAAACAGTGCTGAAAGCGAAATTCCACCTATTTATTCTAATTGCTTCACGTCTTGAAAAAAGCCTCTTTAACATATATACTTCCCTTCACTTTAAATTAAAAATAGCACCCACTTCACCTTTAAGATGCATGTAATATTTTCTTATAAACCCTTGCAGATTTTGCAGGAATTTTTTCTATTGCTCCAGAAACTCCAAATATCAATTTCCATTGTTTTGGATCAGGAAACAAATATTTTTCAGGTTGAACATTTTGAGAATTATCAGATGTATTAAAAACAACTCTAATCGTCTCAGAATTTGTAAAGCGCTCGAATGCAAAAAGTGATCGATCATCATCAATCAGAACAGTTCTGTATTTGCCTCGTCTTAAACTCTCGTTCTCTTTCCGCAGTCTAATGACGGATTTGTAAAACTGAAACAGCTCTTCATCAACCTCCACGGTATCGGTTGGACGCTCCAATCCGAAAGGATGATGAGTCTCAGGTTCATATTGATAATCCGACCAGACCATCGGTTTCCTACAATCGGGATCGTCAGCCCCCCACATCCCCACTTCATCGCCATAATAAATATAGGGCGCACCAATGTAGGTAAATTGAAACAATAGAATGGTCTTTTGAATTTTTCTTTCAGAAGCATTTGGTTTTCGCACTTCAAATTGTTTATCATAATTGAGATTCGACGCATGATCAATCCAGCGATCGGGATTGGCTGTCATAGATGCAAATCTTTCTGTATCATGGCTTGCCATAAGATCAAGCAAAACGCTCTGATTTACTTTGGGATAGGTGTCACGAACGTTCCCTAACATTTGGTCAAGTTGCGAGGGACTAATCTGATCCTTTTGATCCACAAAAGCTTTTAGCATGGCGTCGGCAAAACGGTAATTCATTACAGCGTCAAAAATATCACCCTGCAACCATGGCGCTGCATTAAACATCACATTGTTATGAAAATCCTCCCACCAGACCTCGCCTGCCAAATATGCTTCAGGATTTACATCTCGCACCCACTTCCGAAAATCTCTCCAGAATTCCTTGCTGACCATTTCCGCTACATCGAGCCGCCAGCCATCAATACCGTCGGAAGGATCGCCATCGCCATTCGGGTCGCCCCAGCGTTTTACAATATTGTGAATGTGCTCTCTGAAAGATTGCCTTGGACCGTTTTCATTTTCCCATATTTCAGGAAGGTCGGTCACGCCGTACCAGCCCTGATACTCAAATTCATCTTCGGGAGTATCAGGCTTGTCAAAAGAATTTATGATAAACCAATCCAGATATTTACTTTGCCGGCCTTTTTTCTTCACATCCTGAAATGCCCAGAACGGTATTCCAACATGATTAAATACGCCGTCTATGATAATCTTCATGTCCCGCACATGAACTTCATTAATCAATTTGAGAAAAAGTTTGTCCGCCGCAGTCCATTGCCAGGTTGCGGGATCATCTGGAGTTTCACTATTCCAGATTTCAATATCGCCTTTTGGGTCGGGACCAAAATTATTATCAATATGCCTATACATTGTAGCGCCGTATTTGTGGGAAGAAGCGGATTCAAAAACCGGATTCAGATAAAGGGCAGTCACACCTAATTCCTGAAGGTAGTCCAGTTTATCTATAATTCCCTGAATATCACCACCGTAGCGACGCAACTGAGCATTATAATAAAAACCCCGGGCGTTACTTTCTTCCCAGGGTTGCAATTTGTACCAGTCAGATGTCCAGGGTGTAATGTGCCATTTGCTCTGTTTATCATAAGGCCAGGTTCCTTCCAGAGTCTCAATGGTCGGGTCATTAGATGGATCACCGTTTTTAAATCTTTCGGGGAAAATCTGATACCAGATCGCATCTTTTGCCCAGTCGGGAGCTGCTTCATATTTTGAGAGATTTCGGTTACAGGAAATCATCAAAACAGAGCCCATTATAAACGCTAAACAGCAGTGTATAAACCAGTTTTGATATTTATTTTTTTTTGCCTTTTTCAAGTGTAGTTCAGATTTGAGTTACTACTGATTGAAATATATTATTTACTGAGTAACTTGTCAATGATTTTTTTAAAGATTTTTTCTAATTCAGAAGTGAGTTTTAAAATACCGGCTTTAAGAAATCGGTGGAATTATGTATCCTCATTATAAATCTTAAAAAAGGGGGATGTAAAAACGTGAACCTTATGCGCTGAATTCTTTCTTTGGACATCTATTGCTAATTAGAGCCTGCCCGCAAACCCGAAGTAAAACATACATTTTATAGTCAAACAGGAGTGTCTCGAAGAGATCCCTTTGGGGTTTGACTTACGTAACATAATCATTCTCGTCGAAGATGTCTTTGATGATTGTGGCTCTGCACTTAAATATTTCACTACACTGTGATTACTGCCGACGCTATTAATCCGAGGGCAATTAAAAACATAAAGAGACTGTAAGTTTTAAAACTTTTATCTTCCAACGTTAAAAACCACTGATAGGTCTTTTTTAGTTTGGTCGATGCGGTCAAATAAAATATTCCATCGATAAACAACATCAACCCGACAATAAGAACAAACGTTTTCAAATTAGTCTGATGACGGAAATATAGCGTGCTCAAACCCAGAATAATTTCGATTATTCCGGGAATCAGGAATAAATCTCTCTCCTGAATCCAGCTAAGAAATTTTTTAACAAGATTTACTTCGAATAATAACAATAAGCCGCTCACACCGAACAACAATCCTTCAATAAAATAAAACCAAATCATCATTCCCCGCTTGTATTATGGATATAAAAAATCAACAGCACGGCGTAACAAAGGCACCTTTACACGAATAGCTTTATAAGGACAGACTTCCTGGCAACAGTAACATCGAATGCACTTTTTATAATCATACATTGGAGACGCAATTTTTCGATCGCTTTTCCACTTGAGCGCTTTTGGAACAACCGGACATTGATCAATACAGACGCCACACTGTTTGCATAATTTTTCGTCAATCACCGGTTTATTCGATACCAAACTTTTTGCAATCTGGTATTTCCAGGATATGGAATTACCTGATTGAGGTCCTCTCTCAATGTTAAAATCATGTTTAATGAATTGTGACAAATTATCGCCGATAATGTCGATTTTTTCATCATCCATATTTCCTAATCCAAACTCCGCTCCATAAACTGTCGTCGGTACTCGATCGGGTTTAATATTCAGAATTTTACCGGCTACTGTATCCATTGCTACCGGATCGGTTGAGAACATCAGGAATTTAGTCGATACCGGATCGCCGCTACCGGGTCCATTGCCTTCCATGGATTCTATCGCATCCATAACAAACAAATTTGGCTTTAGAAAACGGTTTAAATCGACTAGCATTTTAGAAAAAGACACCGCATCGGGAAGTTTAACATGAAATTCGGGTTTTGAGAATCCCGGGATACAGCCAAATTGATTTTTTACGGCTCCTGTAAGCCTGGTCAGACCGTGCGTCTTAAGTTTTGGTAAACTGATGATTCCCTCGGCTTCCAGAACCCCTTTCGCAATTTTAAATTGTTTATGATGGATTCCATCCGGAAATGAAACGATTTCTCCATTTTCAAAATCCGCCTGAACAAGGTCTAATTCTTTGGCGACTTTTGAGATTCCCGACTTCTCAAGCACAGTTGACGGTTTACCGATAGCGGGCGAATCACCGTAACTTAATTTTAAGCCCGATTGCACAGATAATTCCGCAACTGCGTAAAATACTTCCGGATGGGTTGTTACACATTGATCAGGAGATTTACCGGACAGGACATTTGGCTTTAAAAGAACACGTTGTTCTTTATGAAAAATCGAATTGATTCCTCCAAGCAATCCAATTCCTTTTGCAACGGCTGCTCGAACATTTTCCCGATCATAGCATTCACATCTTATGAGAGCAACAGCTGACCGATTTAGATTTTTTGCCATATCAGTATGAATTGAATAAATACAAGGGTTTATTATGCTGACTGTTTCTTTAATTTACGGGTTAGTCCTTCAATCACGATTACGAATTCACCCCTTGGTTTGTGATTTTCAAAATGAGAGATAATTTCCGGTATGGAATCCCTTATGAACTCTTCATAGTACTTAGTTATTTCTCTTCCGACAGAAATCCGGCGCTCGCCGAAGTGAACATTCAAATCCTTTAAAGTTTTTAACACTCTTACCGGACTTTCAAAGAGTATCAATGTACGGGATTCAATAGCAAGTTCTTCAAGTCGTGTCTTCCGACCCTTTTTTCGCGGTAAGAATCCCTCGAATATAAACCGATCTGTTGCAAATCCGGAAGCAACCAGCGCCGCGAGGATTGATGATGGTCCCGGTACCGGAACGACATTTACATCGGCGTCGATGGCTTTTTGAATTATACGATATCCGGGATCGCTGATCCCCGGTGTTCCCGCATCGGATATCAGGGCAATATTCATTCCGTCGTTTAGTTTCCTGATAAGTTCTTCGCTGCGTCTCTGCTCGATTTCATCATAGTAACTTATCTTTTTGGTTTTAATGTCATAATGTTTGAGCAATTTTGATGCATGGCGCGTATCCTCCGCAGCAATTAAATCCACTGATTTTAATACTTCAATTGCCCGGAAAGTAATATCTTCAAGATTACCTATCGGAGTTGCAACGATGTATAATGTTCCTTTTTTCATAGGCGGAATTTAGCAGTTTAATAGAAAGTTAACCACGAATTTTACAAATAATCACAAGTTTCCTTTCAACTGGTTTTTCGTAAAGTCGTCGGCTTTCATCATAAATAACTCCTTCCCCTCGTAGAGATGTCCTTGACACAAACCCCTATACTACGCTCGTTCCCAAGCCTTTAGGACGTGAAATCTTTTTCTTTATTTCACT
>JAUVYH010000034.1 GCA_030603165.1 Fidelibacterota bacterium | reverse complement strand
GTTTTTCTATTTTTCTGTTATCTTTTCTTTTATTTATTACACGGGGTGAAAATCTAATTTCTAATGCTTTATGATAAATACTTTCCCGAAGGATCCCTATCGGGACAAGAAAACCAGGTCCAAGCTCTTTATTCACCCTGTTAAATAATTCTTGATAATTATACTTCTGTTGTGAAATATCTTTACTATTTAACAGGGTAAACATCTATACAACAACCAATCCCGAATTAATCGGGATCAATTTCTCTATTTCTTCCTTTTCCATTTTTCCTTATTTCCCATTTTCCCTTAGTTACACTTACATCCGTGAACGCTTACCTTATTTCTTAGCTTTTTGGGCTTCGTCTGCGCGTCCGAGGGGCATTATTTCATCAACATTCTGATGAGGACGTGCAATTATGTGAACAGATACGATTTCACCAACTCTGGTAGCGCTCACTCTTCCGGCGTCGCAAGCTGCTTTGACCGCAGCGACATCGCCACGAATCACTGCCGTCACATAGCCGCCACCGGTTTTTTCATACCGTACCAATTCAACTTTGGCTGCTTTTACCATTGCATCCGCAGCTTCAACAACCGCTGAAAAACTTCTCGTTTCAATCATTCCTAATGCTTCTGCCATTTTTCTTTCCTCCAAATTATTGGCTTGATTATTTTAGAAATTATCTCAGAAAGAACTCTTTGAGACAATAATAATATCCCATGTTTGAAGACGAAATAATTTTCATCATTGATCAACCGCCCCTCTATCCCCTCCTTGGCAAGGAGGGGACGAAAGGTGAGGTGAAAATTTATTATGACCAATATAAACATAAGACAATTCTTTTGAAAAATGATACAATAACCCTGTTACTTTTCCTGAACTTTTCCCGTTACATCTTCGATGGCTTTAACTGCCGCCTGCCAGCCAACATCTATATCCCGCTCTTCTCCGCCAAGATATATTCTGCCGAAACTTCCAAAAGCACGCACATCCAGGATATTGATTTCCGCGGCTTTTTCAGCTTCGTTGGCGGCAAGTGCGGCATAGGCGGCTGGCTGTACTTCCATTACAAACATTGTCTGACCGGGGATAATCATGTTCCCAAATCGCATTCTGTTAATTAACTGAGTCTGATGATCGTCGATACGTCTAATAACCTGTTTTGAAAAGATTTTCGGTTTCCAGCGATCTGTCTCTTTTAATTCCAGGGCATCCAGGATGGCGCTGCCAGCCTGGCGTACGTTTGCCTGCGACTCCGAATGTATTTCCAGCATTCCATACAAACGCTCGACAATCTGCATTCCCGGGGTGACATCTGTCGATTTGAGCGCAATATCCGTGATCCGATTAATTTCAATGCCGGGAGAAATTTCAATATACAAAGAAGCCATTCCCGCAATAGGCAGAAATCCTTTGGCAACAGTACCCAGATATGCCGCGTACTGAGGCTGCAAATTATCTAAGAATACATAAGCACGAAGGTCAACCATTTTCTTCTCCTTTTAGATCTTTATTAATTTGACATTGTTAAAGATTTAGCTCCGGTAAGAATTTTTATACCGGCGCTGGCGCCAATACGATTCGCACCGGCTTTGATCATTTTTTCAGCGTCTTCATAAGAACGGATGCCACCGGCGGCTTTAACGCCAATTCCCGAATATCCGACCACTCTTCTCATCAGGGCAACATCTTCCGCCGTTGCGCCGTGGGGACCAAATCCTGTAGAAGTCTTTACAAAGTTTGCCCGCGCTTTTTTGGCTAATTCACAGGCGCGGATTTTTTCCTCATCAGTCAGTAAAGCGGCTTCGATAATCACTTTGCTGGTTGCACCGCCGTCTTCACAGGCTTCACAGACCATGCGAATATCTCTGTAAACCAAATCATCATTTCCGCTTTTTAACGCACCAATGTTGATTACCATGTCAATTTCCCCGGCGCCATCGCGGATTGCCTTTCGAGCTTCCATGGCTTTTATCTCCGGTAAGTGAGCCCCGGACGGAAAGCCTACTACGGTACAAACCTTTACCGGCGAGCCGGCGAGCTCTTTTGCGGCTAATGACACATAGCTGGGACTAATACAGACCGTAGCAAATTGATATTCACGAGCTTCGGCACAAATTCGTTTTATGTCCGCTTCAGTGGCATTAGGACTTAAAACCGTATGATCGATGCAATGGGCAATATCTTCGGGAACACAGTCACAAGCGGTTCCTTCATGGTATCCCAGCCTTTGCACGCCAAAATCCAGAAATTGCCGGATTGTCTCCGGTTTTTTTTCAACCGATACACCACAAAGGCAGACCATATCAGAGTCTTTGTAATTGGGATCGATAGTGCAAGCTGAAGCGTTTCGTTCATTTATGATCAGGTTAACGCGTTCAGCGATTTTTATCAGATCTTCATTTGAAATATCTGTCAAAATTTCCTCCTTGCTGATTGGGAAATTAGTATTGAAAATTTCTTCGTTTACTTCGACTTTATCCAATTCATTGATCATTTCTACCCGCTTTAAATGGCGATCAACCGTGCACTGGCTCTCAATAAAAGTCATCACGATTTGTTTGGCAAGGGCTTCGCCGATTAGACCGGCGCCAAGGGTTAATACATTCGCGTTATTATGTTCTCTGGAATTTTTAGCGGTTGAAACATCATAACAAAGCGCGGCTCTGACACCCTTAACTTTATTAGCTACCATTGAAGACCCGATTCCGGCGCCATCGATTATTATACCAAAATCGACCTTCTTTTGGGAGACCTGCTTCGCCACGGCATAAGCGAATTTTGGATAATCAACAGATTCTGTACTGTTTGTGCCACAATCTAATATTTGATAACTCTGTTCAATTAGAAAACTTTTTATCTTTTCTTTTAATGGAAACCCGCCGTGGTCGGCTCCGATTGCTATTGTTTTCTGTTTTTCATCACTCATAACTATTTACATTTTTTAACATTGACGGTCTCGTAAAAAGTGCAAATCATGTCATTCTGAATGAGGCACGAATGAAGAATCTCAGCCAAATATCGACGAGATTCTTCGTTGCTTCGCTGCCTCAGAATGACAGCTTCGGGTCTTTTTACGAGACCATCAACATTCATTTTTAAATAGGGCTTATTTGCAAAATATGGTAACATTAATTTTCCGACAATAATTTGTTTGCTACCCATTCATCAGTTACCAAAACATTAAATAATTTTCCATTTAAGGCAGCTTTGATAGCGGGCAATTTTTCCTTTCCGCCGGCGACAGCTATGGAATATTCTTTTTTCTGTATCTCCTCTAATTCAATACCAATGGTGCGTGAATTCAAATCTTCAGAACAAATTTCTCCGTTATAATTGATTATTCGTGAACATATATCACCGACTGCGCCTCGTTTTAATAATGTTTCCACTTCTTCGGATTCGAAATAATTGGATTTTACCAGTACTGAATCATATCCGAAAGATCCAATCGTGAACATAGCAACTTTAGCTTCCCGGGCAATTTGCAAAGTATAGGCAATATTTTTATCCGAAATTATCGCTCTCTTTACATCTTTCTTGTCAACAATTGCGGGGAGAGGAAGGAGATAGGGAATAGCGCTATAGGCTTCCCCGATTTTCTGGGCAACTTCACTGGCATGGGTATCATATTCGGCACGTGATACACCGCCGTTTAATTGAACGACAATCATATCTTTCAGAGGTTTTTTGTTAATATGCCTGGCAACTTCCAGCATGGTTGTACCCCAAGATACTCCTAAAATCATTAAAGAATCGGTCAATTCATTTAGCAAAGCAGCGGCGGCTACGCCTAACCTTTTTTTTACAACACCGATATCTTCGTTATCATTAGGCGCTATAATGACTCTTTTGAGTTTAAATTTCTTTTTAAGTTTATTTTCCAAATTCGTGCCCAATCGTGAAGGGTCAATGATCTCAATTTTTACAATGCCTTTATCACGAGCCTGTCGTAATAGCCGGGATACTCCCGGTCTGGATATTCCAAGTTTCAGAGCAATTTGCTGCTGACTAAAATGATGCTCGTAATACAGCTGGGCAGCTTCAACGAGGATAGCTGTCTGGTTTTGCTTATCTATCATTACTGCACATATGTTCACATCTACTTAACACATGTTCAAAATAAGAAATACTAAACCCTTTGTCAAGGAAAATCTTTTTCTGCTGTTTATCCGCTAAAAAATTGTGTGTAGAATAGGTAAAATTATTTTGACCTAAATTGAGCGATTATAATCTTAACATCATCGGTTCACTCAGCATCTTTCTCTTACCTATTGGGTCTGCCGCATACTTTTTATACTTTCTGCACAAACAGGAGTGTTTGTGTTACATAAATCGCTCAATTTAGTTTTGAAAAAATTTAACAAACGGCGCTATAACTTCTCCGGCAGCGTCTTTTGTGGGAGCTTCCGCATAGATCCGGATAATCAGCTCAGTATTAGACGGACGCATATGAACCCAGCGATCTTCCCAGATAAATTTGATCCCGTCCTGTAAATCCAGTTCTTCCGGTTGTTTCAATTGTTTAAGATCATCGATCAATTCATTCAGTTCCAGATTTCCCCGGGGAACTTTCTTTTTTATCATGGTATAGCGCGGCAATTCATTCATCAGCACTGATAGAGGTTTGCCCTGTTCCGCCAGAAGCTGAAGCGCCAATACCGATGCAACCAACGAATCACGTCCCAAATGAGCTTCAGGCAGTAATACGCCGCCATTGCCTTCACCGCCGATACAGGCATCTACCTCGCGCATCTTCTTGGCGACATTGATCTCACCGATAGGGGTTCGGATAACTTCTGCATCAAATTGTCTGGCTATATCATCAACCGCCAATGTAGTTGAAAGATTAGTCACGACCTTCTTTTCGATTCGCTCTGTTTTTAACAAAACCAGGTATTCCGCCAGAACGAGTGTATATTCTTCCGAAATCGGTTTGCCAATATCCGACACAATGGCCAGTCGGTCACCGTCGGGATCGGTTGCCAGACCGATATGCGCCTGATGTTCAAGAACCGCTTGATTCAATTCCGTAAGGTTTTCCGGCAACGGTTCAGGATTTCTGGGAAAAGGTTTATCATGGTGACAATTTATACGAATTACATCGCAGCCTAACTTGGTCAACAGGTCGGGAATCGCTCTGTAAGCAGCGCCATTGACAGCATCTACAACCACTTTAAACCCGGCTTTCCGTATTGTAGAGGGATCAATATAGTTAATATTCAATACCGATTGAATGTGATCATCAACAGCGGAATCGTATAAATGAGCCGAGCCCTTTTGTTTTTCATACTCCTGATAGGTTCCGCCAATCTCTATCCGTCTGTTTTTCAATTGCAACATTTCATCGGCATCCAGAAAAATTCCGTCAGATCCAATAAATTTCAGTCCGTTCCATGGCAGCGGATTGTGGCTGGCAGTGATGACTATACCGCCGGCAGCCTGATGGTGTTCAACGGCATGCTGAACAGTCGGAGTTGGACATATCCCAAGATCAACCACCGTCTTGCCCGTATTTTTTAATGCTTCAATTAAAACAGATTTTATGTACTGTCCATTCTGCCGTGTATCACGTCCCACAAGAATCTTATCACTATCCGTAAATTCCGAAAACGCATAAGCATAAGATGACACGACCTCTTCGTTGAGATCAGTATCACGACCTCTGACTCCCGACAAACTTTCAATCAACATATATTCCTCAATAAAATTTAAACCCACCCGGCAAAATTAAGGTGGGCTTATGATTGTCTTTCCAATTAACTCCGCTAATTACTCATAGGTAATATCTACGCCGTTTTATCTGTGTTTGCGTACCTGGTTTTTGTATGACATTTATCTGAACCATAAATATTCTGATTTGAATCTATTCGTCATTATCCCAAATATACCCGCAGTTCTTTACTACGGGATTTATGTTGCAAACGGCGAATTGCATTTTCCTTGATCTGTCGAACACGTTCCCGTGTAAGACTGAATATTTCTCCTATTTCATTAAGTGTCATTGCATATTCACGATCTATCCCGAAATACATTTTAATGACATCGCGTTCCCGCTCCTTCAGAGTACTTAAGGTGTCTCTGATTTCCTGTTTCAGGGATTCTCCCATAATGTAAAATTCCGGCAGGGGTTGTCCATCATCCCGAATCACATCAATCAGGGAGTTTTTCTCACCATCCCGAAAGGGAGTGTTAAGAGAACGATGCCGCCTGGAAATACGGATGGCGTCGGTTACTTCTGCCGACTGCATGTCGAGTCCACTGGCAATTTCATCCTGACGGGGCGCCCGTTCATACTGCTGTTCCAGAACCTCGGCTTCTTTGGTAATTTTGCCGATTGTACCAACCCGGTTTAACGGCAAACGGACAATTCTGGAATGTTCTGCCAGCGCTCGAAGGATTGACTGGCGAATCCACCAGACTGCATAAGAAATAAACTTGAATCCTCTGGTTTCATCAAAGCGTTCAGCGGCTTTTATCAATCCCAGATTCCCCTCATTAATCAGATCTGTGAGAGGTAATCCCTTACCCTGATAATCCTTTGCTACGCTTACTACAAACCGCAAATTCGATTCGGTTAATTTTTTTAATGCTGCGTGTTCACCATTATGAACCCTCCGGGCAAGTTCAATTTCATCATCGGGAGACAAAGGATTATACTTCCCGATCTCTTCCAAATATTTACTTAATGCTCTGTTTGAATCTGAAGACGCTCTCATGGCTTTTATATTAATGCATTCAGTTTATATAATTCCCCGTTTAACATACAACAATTTAAGATACGCTATTTTACTAATTTTGTCAACTCGAGCAGTGTCTTTTTTTTTCGACTTGACTTTATCTCTATGGTAAAATAACTTTGCACGCTTTCAGAATGGTGAATTTTTCATACGGGGTGTAGCGCAGCCCGGTTAGCGCGCCTGCTTTGGGAGCAGGAAGTCGCAGGTTCGAATCCTGCCACCCCGACATACACAACAGTTTATTTCCACCGTGAGCCGCAGCTTTTCATATTTCCGAAAATCTACGAACACTCATTTTTGACAATTGCCCCGATAGCTCAATGGATAGAGCATCTGCCTTCTAAGCAGAGGGTTGCAGGTTCGAGTCCTGCTCGGGGTACACCTCATAACCCACTGACAATCGATATACTACAGCAACTATCGATACGAAAAACCGTTTACTTCAGCCCTATTTCGGTCAGCATCTGTTCAATCAGTCGATCGCTGACTTTTTTAATCGCCTTGGAACCGGCGTTTTCTTCGGAATTCCCGGCATTTTTATCCTCGATCATATAGTTGCCAATGACCGATTTGCGCTGGATATTGTACACTTTGAGAGTACCTCTCGCACGGGCAAAAAAGAAACCACCCTGGATTTTATTTATCTGACCCGAAGAAACAGTTCCCAGAATTACCAGGTCGGCGCCGGAGTCTCCCACTAATTCAGCGATTTTTTCAGGCGCTTCGGCGTTTATTTCAGTTTCCGTCAATTGATTAAACAAATTATTCTCTATGATCTGAAAACCGGCAATTGTCAATTGTTCAAGCAGCGCATTTTCCAGATAGGAAATGTCAACCGATTTATCAAGATTTGTTTCCAGTATTTTGACCATGATTTTATTATCAGGAAGCAGCGTAAATGTATATTGGTTATTGGCAATTCCCAGCCCCTCAGGGAAATGTATGTTTGCCTGAATTTCTATCTTTCCGGCGGATGCGATGTTTTTTACAGTACAGGATGTTTTACCATGTTTATCGGTTTTATCCCGGGAATCCAGGGTTGCTTTGCCGTTTACCACGCTGAAACTCACACTCAAATCAGGCATTGGATATTTTTGATCTC
Organism: Fidelibacterota bacterium; assembly: GCA_030603165.1. Taxonomy (GTDB): domain Bacteria; phylum Fidelibacterota; class UBA2242; order UBA2242; family UBA2242; genus UBA9312. Next base: position 16,597 of record JAUVYH010000034.1, on the reverse strand, counting down.
CATTCAGCCAGAACACGGATATTTCCAACGGCTCCGCCACCGGCAGACCCATCTTCGCCGATTGGTTTCCGCCCTGTCCTTCGATTCGGACACTACCGGGAATCTGTTCCATCATTGCCTGTACTTTTTCTTTAAAATTATTCAGCAGGCTGAGGTCTTTCGGCGATAAGCCGGTTATTTTCGTCATCGGCAGAACATTCGACCGGACGGTTTGCATCTGGTCCAGCGCCAACAGTATTTGTCCACGTTGAGCCAGTTCGAGTGATTCTTCGAAGCGTTTTTCACCCAGATTGACAGTTTCATCTACAAGTTCTTTCATGAACCTGTGGTGTTTTTCTTCGGAAAAAGGAACCGCTACAAAAACCTGATATTCGATTCTCGATTTGAACCCCTCCCGGATTTTCCACTTTTCCACAAAAACTTTATTGGGTTTTACCGATATAATATTGCGGGAAACCACCTTAATGCGGGAACTGGTAAAGGCATTATTCGTCGTGATCTCGCCGCTGGATTCCACAATCTCATCTACGAATTCGCTTTCAATAATGCCTCCTAACGTCTCGATGATCTGTCGTCTGGCATCGGCAAGGGCGTCGGCGCGGGCATCGGTTTCATCAGGAAAGCGATGAGATATTCCAACATATACACCAGGGTTTACTTTATCAACCCATTTCGGGCGATCTTCCCTGGTAATACGCTTCTGTGCATATAATAAATTTCCTGTCATAAGGTAAAGCGCCAGAATGCTTACAATAATTTTCAGCATTTTAACGGAAGGTCGGTATGTGTTTTGTTCATTTTTCATCGCTACTCCGGTTAAACATTTTGCTCACAATAAGAATAACTAGAAAATCCGTAAAATTCAATAAAAAGATATTAAAAGATGATGGAGTCGCAAAAAGACCTCCCGGTACATCGGGATCATTCTGAGGGAGGAACCCCGATTTATCGGGGAAGAATCCCTAGTGAACAGTGCGATTTTTCTTTAGCAGTCGAATTAGTTATGGAGATTCTTCATTCACTTCGTTCTTTCAGAATGACACATATGATCACTTTTTATCTCAAAGAGATCCCTTTGGGACGAGACTATCAAAAGATAGATAATTAGTTCGGAATGTTATTTTCAACTGTCTCAGAAATTTTGTATATTTAAAATAGACCATGTTGAATTACCATATCCATAAACACACTAATATCACGAAACATTTTAATACCTGAAAGTGAGGGAAATCAAGTGATGAAATCTTTCAAAATTCTTTCAGCAATCTTTATTATTTTCATGGTATCCACAATCCAGGCGCAGTTTATCGACGTGTTTGTTGAAATTTCCATCGACCGCATGCCCGAAACAGCACGAAATGATCTTAAAATACTGAAGCAACTGATACCGCCTTACTTTGAGAATTATGACTGGATTGAAAATACTTATGGAATTGAGATACCCATAAAGATCAGCATGTTTCCCCAGAGCGTAAACAGCAGCGGGTTCGAAAGGGTTTTCACGGCACAGATGTTTATTTCCAATGAAACCGGGGACCAGCGCTTTTTCGAAAAAAATTTCAAGTTTGTTTACAATACCAATGATCCATTGACGCACTCCGACATGATCCATTCATTCACCAGCACATTCGATTTTTACGCATTCATGTTAATTGCCGGAGAACTCGATACCTATGACCCATTGGGCGGAAATAGTATTTATGAAAGAGCCCGGGATATTGCCACCCGCGGACGGATTTCCGAACGTCCTCACGGCTGGAAACAGCGAATTCAGGAGTTGGATGATATTCTGCGTCTGCGTGATTACCGCTTGGCAAAATATTACTACTGGCTTGCCATCGATCAAATCGATCAGGAGAAGACCAAAGAAGTCCCCGGAACTATTAATAAAATGCTCGACCATATTGATAAAATGTTTGAACTGAACGCCCGGGAACGATACACTCATGTATTTCTGGATGTTCATGCCCGTGATATTGCCGAGGTTATCCGGGATTTCGGAACACCAAAACAATTTGATAAAATTATCGCTCTGGATCCCGATAACGAAGAGACTTACAAAAGGATTATCAAACCGTAATCAACAGGATATCATTTTAAAATATCCATAAACCGGCGCTTCCTAAACAGATAAAACCCAAGTGCAATAGAGCCGTGGTATAGACGGACCATGATCTTTTTATCATATACCGACCGAATAGAATTAACCAGCTTGCGTTTCCGATAAATTTTACCCGGATGCATCAGTATCCATAAATGGGCTTTGATAATTGCAGTGACCCTGCCGAGGTCCAGTTTAATAATCGAAAACACCAGCGCCATATAATCCAGCAGTAACCGTATGGGAAAAATATAGAGTGTCATTAAAAAACGGTAATTGGATAAAAGCATCAACAGGCTGTTGCGATGATTCAGGTATTTTTTAAAGGGTGATTCAGCGCCGAGAGTATAGCCTGAACGGTGCCGGATCACGGCGTTCGGCTCAATTGCGACAGTATATCCCATCAACTGGATCCGCCACTGAAGATCGAGTTCTTCCATGTGGGCAAAAAAGGATTCATCAAACAAACCCGCTTTTTTCATTACATCAGTCCGGGCTAAAAAGGCGGTTCCCGACGCCCAGAAGATACGGTCGGAAAGATGATCATACTGTCCTTCATCTTTTTCCACCAGTTCCACGATCCGCCCCCGGGCAAAGGGAAAACCGAATATATCCATCTCGCCGCCACAGGCTCCGGAATAATCAAAATATTCTCTGTCTTGGTAGGATAAAAGCTTGGGCTGAACGACCGCCAGAGATTTATCGGATCGCAATTTCACTAATAATCGTTCAATCCAGCCGGATTCATGAATAGTATCGTTATTTAAAATAAGCACAAAAGGAGTCGTTACCGCCTGAATACCGACATTGCACCCACCGGCAAAACCCCGGTTCATGTCCAGTTTGATGATCTGTACCGACGGAAATTCCTTCTCCACCATAACAACGCTGCCATCACTGGAAGCATTATCAATTAAAATTACCTGTAATGTAAGTTCCGTTGACTGATACAATGAGGCGAGGCAATCCCGGAGGATCTCTTCACCGTTATAGTGGGGAATGACGACTGTTATTTCAGGGTCAGCGTGATTCAAACAGCCCTACCATTTTAATCAATCTTTTGAGGAGCAACGAGGGAATCCGCCGATATTTTCTGTATTTTCAACCGATACCGGTCCCGCATCGATTCGGCGCCTTTATCATTCGGATGAGCTGTGAGCCAATTATCTAAAACGCGGGTTGCATTCGTATAATCCTGAGATTCCTCATAAAGCCTAATCAATAAACTGATTAGCTCAACATCATCTGGGCTTTCCTCATAAACAGGTTCAAGAATTGATCGGGAGGTTTCGATATCTTTGAGGTATTGGTAATAAATACTGGCGTATTTTACTTTCTTTTTAGCGCTTAAGCTCCGGCTGTTCATTAATTTATCCAGACGTTTTCGCAGATCTTCAGACCTGCCCGCCTCATGATACAACATACCTAATTGCAGATAAGTATCTTCGTTCCTGATCGGCAAACAGGATTCAGGCAGACGCACTTCCATAGAGTCCATTACCGCGAGCATCTTATCTTTGTCGCCGGAATAAAACCTGTCAACAGCAACCTGGAAAAATGCCGCCCGGTAGTTGCCAATGAGTTTTGTGATAGTATCATTAAAATAGACTTTCGGATTGTTCAGATTCCGGTACCTATAGACATTTAAAAGATTATTTTCAATCCGGTCAATATCGGTGCGCTTCACCTTTTTGGGATGAATACGGAATGTCAGACCTTCCATCTGAAGAAAATCTTCCATACCAAGACGGTTGCTCGGTGATACGGTTGTGGCAAAGTAGATCGGACGTTTCCATTTTGATGCTTCAAGAATCTGCAATATCATAATATCCTGAACCCGTAATCCCTGCCCCATAATAGTCGGTTTTAATTCCCACTCAATTTGTGGAAGATCACTTCCGGGCGGCGGCGATATCTTTACTTTGGATTTTTTCCATGGAATAACCGTCAGCTGCTCAATGTTCGAATCACTCAGACGACCAATCGGGATTTTTGGCTCGTTATTTCGTAACTGTTTGATATACCAGGGCGTGTTCAGGAGGCTAAGGTTAACGACCCGCACATCTTTGCGTACGCCTTCCACTTCCTGCATGTACCACAACGGGAATGTATCATTGTCGCCATTGGTAAAGATGATCCCGTCAGGCTCACAACTCTGTAAAAGGTTAAAGGAATAGTCCCAGGCGACAAAATTTCCCTTGCGGCTGTGCTCGTGGTAATTTGCCCTCAAGACATTAATCGGCAATACAATTAATAGAACAGCCGTAACAATATAGGTTAGCGGTTTTCGCAATTTCGTGTTTTTTAACTCGGTAATATGACTGATCAGGGCGGTGGCGCCAATGCCAATCCAGACTGCAAATGCAAAAAAGGACCCAACATAGGAATAATCCCTTTCACGGGGCTGGGGATCATCCTGATTCAGGTACAACACAATCATCAAACCTGTAAACAGGAACAACGTCAGTACCGAGAGCGCCTTGTTTTTATCTTTATTAAAATGAACCAGTAATCCATACAATCCGATCAGGAACGGAAAGGGCAGAAAAAACTGAAAGGGATCAACTTTCACGTCTTTTCTTCCGACAAACTGCCAGTTAAAATAACGGATATACATTTTTTTTATCTGATAATTCCAGAAAAAGTCCGTAGAATTTTTATAGAGATGTTTTTTTTCGGGTTTCCATTTCGCCCGATCAAAGATATCGGTAAAATCGCGTCTGCCATATTGCTCGCGTGCCAGATAGGCGACCGCCTGCTGGGTCGTTTCCGGATCGTTTTCATCAATAGTCGGATTCTGATTGCTGCGAATGAAAATCGTTGCATAGGAAGAATATCCTACAATTATCAACACCAGTGACATTAATGCCAGCGACGCAATATGATGTTTCCTGCGGATTGCCCAGGCTGCAGCAGCAAAAACCAATAAAATCGTAACACCCACAGCAAATATACCCCTACTACCGGTACCAAAGCTATCGGCAATCTTCGGCAATCCCTGAATGACGCCATTATTAATGACTAGAAATATACCGGAAGCGGTAACCGACATCAAAACATTTTGGCTATGTTCCTTAAACCGTTCGCTTTTTGTTCTGAGAAACAGTGGAATATAGATACCTAAAAAAGAGCCAATAGTCAATACAGCCTGCGCAGTAAATGAATCTGGAAAAACAGCACGCCAAAACAAGAAAATAATTGAAACAACAGCCACACCGATAATAACATCAGCGATCAGCCAACCGATATTGGAGATTTTCGTGCGTTTAAAATAAATGATCAAAGCAATGAAAAAGATTGCCAGCAGATTTAATAAGTGAATACCCATTGCCAGACCCATGATATAAGCGATAAGCAACAGGTATCTCTCATGCCCGGGTTTATCGGAACGTTGTTCCCAAAACAGGATCAGCCAGACGACAATCGCCGTCAGGAAGGTTGAAAAGGAATAGACTTCTGCTTCCACCGCATTGAACCAGTGACTGTCGGTAAATGCAAAGGTCATAGCGCCAATAAATGCGCCGCCATAGACCGCAATTTTTTGAAGGGATTTTACCGGTCGCCCCCAGCTCTTCAGCAATTGGACAACAATTAAAAACAGGAACATTACCGCAAAAGCGCTGACGAGCGGTGATATCAGGTTTACGCGGTAGGCGATATCGTTCCCAATCGGAAGCATCGAGAAGAAACGACCGATTAACAGGTACAGCGGACTTCCCGGGGGATGCGGCACACCAAGAGTGTATGATGTGGCAATGAACTCACCGCAATCCCAGAAAGAAACGGTCGGCGCCAGAGTATCCATATATACAATCCAGCTGAGGAAAAATGTTAGTAATGCCAGAATGACTTTTTCTTTGTTATTTTTCAAAATCTCCATAACGGTCCTTATTGATAATTAATTATTTTCCTGTTTCGGTTCTTCTTGCTGTTCAGGATGATTATCCTGTTTCATTTTAAGATCGATAAAATTCATTTTTAATTCCGAAAGAGAGCTGGAAATAATCTGTGCTTCTTTCTCATTAAGATTGCCTTCGGTTTTTTCCTTAATCATCTCGATCATATCGATGGTAAATTGGGCTTCATCGAGATTTACTTCGGTCTTATCCGTAATAGGACTTTTCTGTTTGCCTAACTGGATCCAGGCGCTTGTAACAAAAGACTGAATCAATCCAAGAAAAAGTACCTGTTTCTGATCAATGTGATTATCGGTCATATTATCTCCTACAGAATATCGATGAAATTCATATATTCGGAATAATTCGTAATAAGGTGTTCCCGCACCGCACAATATTCAGATTTGCGGAGCTGCGGGTCACTTTTTATTAGCATAAATGCTTCACTGCGCGCAATTTTCAACAGTTCTCTATCAACCAGTAAATCAGCTATCTTCATCTTCGGAAAACCATGCTGGCGAGTTCCGTAAAACTCGCCAGGCCCGCGTAATTTAAGGTCTTGCTCTGATATTTCAAAACCATCCGTCGTCCCGTTAATAATCTTCAAGCGCTTGTGAGAAGTTTCCGCCCGTTTTCGTTCTACCATTGCACAGACGCCGTTTTTACTTCCCCGTCCGATACGCCCTCTCATTTGATGTATCTGGGTCAATCCGAAGCGCTCGGCATTTTCAATAACCATGACGGTCGCATTCGGATTATCGACGCCAACTTCAATAACCGTTGTACTCACAAGAATATCCACGGTTCCCGCGGAAAATTCCCGCATAACCTGATCTTTTTCGATCGTCTTCATACTACCGTGCAATAATGCAAGGCGCAATTCCGGAAACACTTTTTTCCGCAGATAATCATATCCCTGAATAGCTGCCTGCAAATCCATTTTTGCAGATTCTTCAATTAAGGGGTAAACAATATACGCCTGATCGCCTTTCCGAACCTGTTTGCGAATATATTCATATACTTTATCCAGTTGGTCCACATTAACCGTACGAGTGATGATTTTTCCCTTGCGGGCAGGCAACTCATCGAGAATAGAGACGTCCATGTCGCCATAAAGGGTCATGCTCATCGTTCGTGGAATCGGCGTGGCGGTCATTACCAACACATCAGGATTGAAGCCTTTGGCTATCAGTTGACTTCGCTGGACGACCCCAAATCGATGCTGCTCATCGATAACCACTAATGCCAGGTTTCGAAATTCAACTCCTTCCTGGATCAGAGCGTGCGTCCCAACGATTAGTTCCGCCGTTCCGCTTCTGATCTCCTCCAGAATCTCTTCCCGCTCTGATTTCCGCTGACCGCCGATTAACAGTCGTACTTTGATTCCGACAACATTACCCAATTTCTGTAAATTTCGGTGATGCTGTTCCGCAAGAATCTCTGTGGGAGCCATGACCGCCGCCTGGAATCCGTTGCCGACCGCAATACTGGCGCATAACAGCGCAACCACCGTTTTTCCGGACCCTACATCACCCTGAAGCAAGCGGTTCATCATGGTTTCGGATTTCATATCCTCCCAAATCTCATGGATGACTTTTTTCTGGGCGGATGTAAGCTGAAAGGGTAATTTTTCATATATCTGTTTTAATAGTGGTCCCGTACCGCTATAATGATAGGATTTTTTGAGCGCCTTTATGCCCTGACGTTTCACTGCCAGCAATAATTGCAGATAGAACAGCTCTTCAAATTTGAAACGGCGTTGGGCGTTTTCGAGTGCAGCGGCAGAATCCGGAAAATGAATCTGGCGGAATGCCTCGTTAATTCCGGTCAATTTCAGGGATTGCAGCACAGATGCCGGCAGAATTTCTTCTACCTGCCACGATATTATTTCAATCACCTTATTAAACAAACGCCGGAAACCACGGCTATCCAATCCGACCTTTTTCAATTCAGCAGTAGATGGATACAGGGGAATGATCCGGGCTGTATTCAAGGTCGCCCATTCAGCGCTTTCCAGAATATCATAATCGGGATGGACGAATTGTATCCCTCCATAATATTCCACTTTGCCGCTCATGGCAACCGGATCACCGGTTTTAAAAACGCGTTGGATATATTTTGCGCCGTTAAACCAGACACAGCGCAACTGACCGCTATCGTCACCGACCAGAACTTGAAAGTAGGGGCGTTTGCGGGTCCGGACACTGTTCATCGATAGTATTTTCCCGACAATCGTGGCATCCATACCCACTCTTAAATTTACGATTGGAGTAATAGTACTGCGATCCAGATAGCGTCGCGGGAAATGATATAGTAAATCGATAAAGGTTTTTACACCGCTCATTTCAAGAGCGGCGCCTCGTTTCGGCCCGACGCCTTTAACGTAAGTTACGGGAGTTATAGGATCGATATTTTTCGTTTGACTTACCGGCAACAGGAGCTTTTACCATTTATATAAATAAGTATATTCTATCGTACTCTGGCTGTTCGCTTTGACGTCCAAAGGAAACATAAGCCGTGACTGACTTTTCTTTTGATAAGTATGACTGGATTTTTTCATTACCCATATTCCGGATAAATGTTCGTTAATTTCAGCATAAATGTCGCTGTCTTTCCTGTTATAAACAGTAATGCGAACGGTTAAAGTTTCTGAACGTTTGGAAGTTTTTTCACGATTAACAACTGTATGTTTACCTTTAATATCAAATGCCTGTCCGATTTTGATGTTGATCGTATCGTTCTTACTGGTATGATTCACCCAATCTTCACCGACTAATTGTAAAGAACCGTCAATATCTTCCTTAAACACCCGCATTTTCCCTTTGGGCATTGTAATACCCATATTGTTCGTTTTGGTATTTTCAATCTTAAAAATAATATCCAGCTGTTTTTCCAGATCGCCGGTCGAGCGACTATTAAATGTATAAATCTTTTTACCCTTTGCATCTATTTCATCGAAGAGTGTCACCTGTTTAATTTCATTATTCTTAATGGTCACCGGTCGCTGTAATTCATACAAATAGTAATCGAAAAACGCCCGTTCTTCAACACCTGATTTTTGTGTTGCCATTTCTAATGGGCGTTTTGGTTTATCGTATGCCATAAGTCTTTGAGGACGAGCACGATGGATGTCGCCGGCGATTAATTTCAGCCTGGTATTTTTATAACCGGCGCCGGATGAATTATTTAATGAAATCCACGAGGAAAGCGAAAAATCGGAATCGTTTTCTTTTAAAACAAGAACATATTCGGCATTCCATTTAATTCCATTGGTTAAATAGGACAGATCGGCTTTCGTACTGCCTTTGTACTTTGAATTGATAAGCCATTGGAGCGTTGGTTTCAGGATCAACCCTTCCGGCAATGCAGGAAAATCGTATTCCAGGATTTTATCAACGCTTGATATTTTTATCTCGCTGTTTTCAATTTGAACAATAATTTTATCGCCCGCATAGCTGAGCAGAATTCCCTTTATTTTATCGCCATTTTCCATCCGGTAAGTGATAGATTCTCCCACATATTTATTAAACAATTTTTCCGAACTAACCAGATCATAAAGATAATTTTGTTCCAGCACTTCTACTTTGTTTTTTAACTTCGGAAAACTGATTTTTACCGACGTTGTAAGAATCTTCGACGATACACCTTCTATTTGAAATTCTGATATACCCTTAATCAATGAAACATCGCAATTCTGTCTGATAAGTCCCAGGTCATTATTATAAATTGTTACCTGCGTATCGCTAAATCCCTCATCGGCGAAAGAGACAATGGACATCATGATAATTATCGCCATGATCGGCACATAAGTATATTTCTTCATTTTCACCTCGATATTCTTCTATCTGCAACGTTGGAACTGCATTTTATTCCAATGCTAGCAGATTTGTTTCCAGTTTGATCAATTGCTCCCTGATGAACGTTTCTTTTTCTTGCTCTTTTGCGATAACGTTCCGGGGCGCTTTCTCCAAAAAGTTCTGATTCGTCAGTTTGGCGGAAATTGATTTCAGAAGTCCTTTTAAGCGATTGATCTCCTTTTCGAGTCGCTGTTTCTCTGCTTTGACATCGATCAATCCTTCCAGGGGGATGAAAAATTCGGTGCCGTGAACAATAATTGTTGACGCCGGATGAGGTCTCTCTCCATCTTGGGCGATGCGAATATCTGCAACTTTTACAAGATTTTTAACATACTCTGCAAGAGATTCGTTTTGAATTAATTTCAGAGGCAATTGGTCGTCATTTCCCCGAACAATTAAATTTAATTGGGTGGACGGCGGAATATTCATTTCACTGCGGGCGGTTCTTAAAGCTGTGATCATTTTCTGAACTATTTCAAATGTTTCTTCCGCGTGAGGATCGCTACTTCGATATTTAATTTTGGGCCAATCAGAAACAATGATATCCGGTTCGGAAGCGGATTTAAGATGCTGATATATTTCTTCCGTAATAAAAGGCGCGTAGGGGTGCAGGATTTTCAGAATATTTTTCAGAACATATATTGCCACCGACAGAGCAGTCTGTTTTTCTTCAGCAGATTTTTTATACAGACGATCTTTAATTAATTCGATATACCAATCACAATAATCACTCCATACGAAGTCATAAATAATCCGGGCGACTTCATCAAAACGGAAGCGCTTTAAACTTTTATCAACTTTTCCGATTGTCTTCTTCAAGCGAATCAATATCCATTCATCGGCGAGAGTCAGGGTGTTTTTCTCCGGCACAAAATCCTGTTCCAGAATACTATCATCATCTATGTTCATCAAAATAAAACGGGAGGCGTTCCAGACCTTGTTCATGAAATTGCGTCCGACCTCAAGACGTTCATCCGAGAACAGAATATCCTGTCCCTGGGGAGCAATCAGCATTACTCCGTAGCGCAATGCATCGGCGCCATATTTCTCAACAAGAACCAGCGGATCGGGGGAATTTCCCAGGGATTTACTCATCTTCCGCCCTTTGATATCGCGGATAATCCCGGTGAAATAGACATCCTTAAAAGGAATATCGTCCATGAATTCCAGACCCGCCATAATCATTCTGGCGACCCAGAAAAAGATGATATCCGGCGCCGTCACAAGGGCATCTGTCGGAAAAAAGGTTTTCAGATCATCGCTTTTTTCAGGCCAACCCATGGTTGAAAAGGGCCACAACCAGGAGCTAAACCAGGTATCCAGCACATCGGCGTCCTGTCGTACAGAGCCGCCACATTTCGGGCAGGTATCTACATCTTCGATAAGCGCATCCATCCAGTCGCAGTCACTACAATAAAACACCGGAATACGATGCCCCCACCATAATTGCCGGGAAATACACCAATCCCGGACATTATTCATCCAGTGATCATAAGTCTTTACCCAGCGACCGGGATGAAAACGAATTTTACCTTCATCGACAACTTTGATTGCCGGTTCCGCCAGCGGCTTCATTCTAACGAACCATTGATCAGACAGAAAAGGTTCGATCATCACGCCGGCTCGTTCACTATAGCCCACACTATGAGTGTAATCTTCGATTTTTTCCAAATAACCGAGACGTTCCATTTCTGCAACCACCAGCTTCCGGGCTTCAAAACGATCTTTGCCCTCAACCATGGGTCCGGCGGCAGCGTTCATCGTCCCATCCGGATTCATCACATTTATTTTTTCGAGCTTATGCCGCTCGCCAATCTCAAAATCATTCGGGTCGTGAGCGGGCGTCACTTTCACCGCTCCGGTTCCAAACTTCATATCAACAAAATCATCGGCGACAACAGGAATGACGCGGTTCATAATCGGGAGAACGACATTTTTCCCGATGAGTTTGGCAAAGCGTTTGTCTTCAGGATTAACCGCCACTGCGGTATCACCCAGCATCGTCTCCGGTCGGGTCGTTGCAACGGTTAAGTGACCTTTTCCTCTTTCCAAAGGATAGCGAAAAAACCACAAATGACCTTTGGTTTCCCTGTGGATTACCTCTTCATCGGACAGAGCCGTCTGTGAAACCGGACACCAGTTTATAATTCTGCGTCCGCGGTAAATCAATCCTTTTTTATAAAGATGAACAAACACATGACGGACGGCATTGGACAAGCCCTCATCAAAAGTGAATCGCTCACGATCCCAATCGCAGGAACAACCAATTTTTTGCAGTTGGGTCAAAATGATGGATTTATGTTTATTCGCCCAATCCCAGACAATATTCACAAAGTCGTCACGCTTAAAATCATAGCGGGTTTTTCCGTCTTTGCGAAGCTCTTTTTCCACAACATTCTGAGTGGCGATTCCCGCATGGTCGGTGCCGGGAAGCCAGAGTGTTTCATAACCATTCATCCGGGCATGCCTGACCAGGATATCCTGAAGGGTATTGTTCAGGACGTGACCCATGGTAAGAATACCGGTCACATTGGGAGGAGGAATTACAATGACATAGGGTTTTTTTTCAGATTGATTATTTGCATGAAAATATCGTTTTTCCAACCAGTATTCATACCATCGGGATTCAACTTTTTGCGGATCATAGACTTTGTCTAACTGAATTGCCAATACTTACCTCATCAACTTTCAATGATCAAACTGAATGCAGTTGTCAATTTCAATACATTTTGATTCGCCTGTTTCAAGCGCCGGCTAAGCACCCGCGCTATGTTCTGCATGACTTTATTACCTATTTCAGGATATTCATTACAAATATGAAAAAAATCGTCTTTACTCACCCTTGCAATCTCGCAGGGCGTGACAGCTTTGACGGTTGCGCTGCGCAGATCATCGTCGCTGAACAGACTCATTTCACCGAAAAATGGACGAACGCTGCTGGAAAGCGCAATCAAACTTTTTTCCCGTGTGTCTGCCCCGGAAACATCGGTTTTTAGTGTAAGCGCCTGGGAAATTTCAACTTCACCTTCCAGTAATATCAGAATTGAGTTACCTTTATCACCTTCCAGAATGATGGTATCGCCCTTGTTAAAATGAATCGGAGTAATGACCTTGCAAAACTGCTCGATCTGCCCTTCGGTCAACCCGGAAAATATCTCATAATTTTTCAATATTTGGGGGTTATACGTGCATTTGTGTTTTTTTCTCATCATAACAACACTATGGCTTTTTCATTTTCCTGAATTATATATTCATCATCGGGATTCAAATTGACAATGACTTTACTCTCCTCGCCGAGAGTCTTTCCGGCTTCCTTTATCTTGCGCTCAATGAACGCATCCAGATGACTCGAATCAGAAGAGAGAAAATCGGAGACACCCACGGATTCTACTTCCGATACAACTCCCAAAACCACCATTCGATGCTGGTTTTTATAGAATTGGGTTAATTCCAGAAACGATTTACCCTTCAGTCGCGAAGGAATAGTGACCGTCGAAATCCGGTGATCGCTTTTAGCGCTGAATAGTTTGGAAACGACATTCGATAATCCCGGTTCAATAATATCTCCCGCCAACAGAAAATCCACATACTGATCACTGACGAATACTTCATCGGCTTTCGCCCGCTTGACGTGAATCTCATTCTCCGGCGTCATTATAAATGCAACGACTTTTTTCTTCGGATAAGTTGATTTGATATTCAGCGTTGCCAGCAGTGTTTTTTCATCGGCAACGAGTGGGTCAAATTGATGCAAATTCGGCAACAGAATGATTGTTTTGGCAGCTTTTATATTAGCGCGTTCCAATGGCGCATTACGGGTGTAATCTCCACGAATGAATTTAATTTTGTTTTTACGAAAGCGATCCAGAACAGTGTTAATCTCATCTTCAGGCAGTTCGTTTACCAGAATTATTTTAGGAGCCTTCTGTTTTGCCAGAGTATAAAATGTTTCAATAATTGATTCCGCTCGGTTATTCCAACCGCAAATAATAATATGATCTTCGAATTTTATTGATTCCAATCCCTGATCCTCCCTGATTTTTTTAGCCACAAAAATCGATGAAATCGTGGCGGTGATTAATGAAACGAGAGTGACGCCCGAAATCATTACAAATATTCCGACAATTCTGCCGCCTATAGTTATCGGACGAATATCTCCATAACCAACTGTAAACACGGTAACTAACGCCCACCAGACCGAATCCCACAAACCCCTGTATTCACCGGGATTCCGGATTCCTTCAAAATGCAGCACCGATACTGCGGCGATCACCGTCAGAAGGGTAAGCGCCAGAAAAATTCTGACAATTGCTTTACTGAAAATGGATTTTAAGGTTTCGATTAATCCCAAACTGTTTTTCAATCCTCCAGGTTGTCAATAATACAGGAGTGATTTTACTTAAAAAGCATATTAAAGTCAACTACGACGAAAATCAATTACATACATAAAAAGCACAATAAAAACCGGTACCATTTTGAAAAATTTTATCCCTCTTATAATGTATTGATTATCTACCTTGATATGATGATAAAATTGTCTTTTTGACCACATCTATAATTTCGTTGTCTGTCGTCGGAAGTAATTTCTTATTATCTATCGGCGGGTGAATTACTATTCCCAATTTTCCTTTTGGTGCAATAGTAAACCTAATCTTAGGCTTCAAAGAATAAAATCCGTTCAGTGTAACTGTCAATATATTCAGATGTGTCGCACGCAGAATATGAATAAAACCCTTCTTGAATGTACCCAATTGTCCATTTAAAGTACGCGTTCCCTCCGGAAAAATGGCTACCGTGATTCCATCTTTCGCATTAGCGATTGCTTGCTTGATCGACTGCCATGACCGTCCGGGTTTTCCCGGTTCAATCGGAATATAATCGTTCATCCTCAGCAGATGACCGAAGCCCGGAATACGTATTAGATATTCTCTGCCGATCCACGATACCCCGGGGACAACGCTCATAATAGCCGGTATGTCATAGATGCCGGCATGATTTGCAACAAGTATATATTTTTTCGACCGGTCGTAATTTTCTTTGCCCTCGATATGGACTCGTTTTCCCATTAAAAAGAACAATCCCCTTGCCCAGATCAAATTACAAATCCGGTTGATCGACTTCAGTTTTAAATAACTGACACAAATTCCAATTAATACTATTATCGCCGTGAAGGCATACTGCAAGGCATAGACATAAAAGGTATAAATGACAATAATCGGATAGAATTTACTGTGTTTATTAAAGTGTGGAAACATAGTGAAAAGTCTAAGTATAAAACCCGCAAATTTCAACAAGAAAATTTTGTCTCTGTACCCAATATTATGTCAAGATGATATAATCTTTCCCTTTCCCGCAGGAGCTCTGGGGATAGGGGGTATAGGGATATAGATTATAAAGGATATAGGGTTGTTCCCTTATTTCCTTTATTCCCCTTATTTCTCTCCCGTGCCAAGGAGGGGATTGCTTCACCATGAGTTCCCTCGGAAAGGGGAGGTCGATTGGAATCTTCATGAATACTCCGCATTCAGCCATACAAAAATATCAAACAGTGAAATATTTCAGTTGTTACTCAATTGAAAATTTTGTACAATTCAGCTCACAATGGAGAATATATGACTTATCAGTGGATTTTATGTTGTTTAATCGGATACCTTTTAGGAGCTATCCCAACCGGACATATCGTTACCCGACTACTTACCGGTATTAAAATTTATGAATTCGGGAGTAGTCACACAGGCGCTACAAATGTAAAACGGGCAGCCGGATTAAAAGCGGCTATCGCAACGGCTATTCTGGATGTTCTTTGGGGAACAGCCAGTGTTTTAATTGCCCATATGATAACAAATAACCTGTGGATCGCCGCCGGCGCCGGAGCTGCTGCGATTATTGGTCACAACTGGTCGATTTATATCCGTTTTAAAGGAGGAATCGGGCTTTCCACGCTCTTTGGTTCGCTGGTCTATTTTCAACCTTTGACTGTGACCGGCTCGGCGCTTATAATAATAATTCTCCGTCAAATGCTGGTCAAAGGGATGCGTCTCCATCGCGCCAGGGTGACAATTTTCGGGATGATACTTTTCCCCTTTGTGCTTCGATTGCTGGGTCTGCCACGGGAAGGCTTACTGCTATGCATTCCAGGAGTATTGGCTGTTATCCTGAAAACTATCCCTGACTGGAATCGAAAATACGAATAAATAAATTCTTTGCCTGTCCCGTGAAATGCGAAGCATATTTCACTGGGGCGTCCTCTGCCTGCCCTGTGAAATGCGGAGCAAATTTCATAGGGGCTTGTCCAAATTACCATACAACGAACGGTTGCAGAAAAAGCCCCCAATTTTCATTTCTTTCCGGGCTGAAAGTCGCCGTCGAGACATCATACTGGCGGCGGTATTCATAGGAAACACCAAGCTTCAAGCCCAGCATCCAGTTCCACAAAGGAACTGCTTTACCGTAGGCAAACATCAGGCGTGACAAACCCCGATCCTGTTTTGATACGGGAATTTGAACCTCCAGCTCAGCAATACTAATCTTCTACACTTAAAAAAATATCATTCAATAGAAACAAGTACTTACGTGACATCAATTTTCTCTTGGCACTACAATATTTGTTTTTCTATGATTTCTACAATTCTCTTATTGTAGGTGGAATAGCTACCCCTACTGAATTAAAGACCTTTCCACAAACTCCTTGACATTCACTTCTTATCGCCAAAGTTCTTCCATTTTCATGAATCATAGTTTCT
>JAUVYH010000006.1 GCA_030603165.1 Fidelibacterota bacterium | reverse complement strand
GGGGTAGCTATTCCACCTACAATAAGAGAATTGTAGAAATCATAGAAAAACAAATATTGTAGTGCCAAGAGAAAATTG
Organism: Fidelibacterota bacterium; assembly: GCA_030603165.1. Lineage (GTDB taxonomy): Bacteria > Fidelibacterota > UBA2242 > UBA2242 > UBA2242 > UBA9312. Next base: position 38,302 of record JAUVYH010000006.1, on the reverse strand, counting down.
ATGTCACGTAAGTACTTGTTTCTATTGAATGATATTTTTTTAAGTGTAGAAGATTAGTCATACACTATTCCTCTTAAAAATATGTTGTATAACGTTTCCAGCATAGAAGAAGTTTTTGCGAAGTAAAAATTTGGGTGAGTGCCGTTAGGCTCGAACCTTTTATGCTGTGTTATCTGCTGTTTTTATTTCTTGTTAAACCAGTAGAATTTAATACCTGTTTTATAGCCTCCTTTTCCTTTTCAAGGGCATCGCCTCCAAAGAAAATATGTTGGAATTTTTCTAATCTGGTCCTTTGAACTCTATGCATTTCGCTACTAAACCAATTATTGTCAAATTTTGAAGCGGATTGCATGCATTTCACAAATCTATCGGTATCATATAAATCACCCACATCGGCAACTTCTAGAACTGCCCATTCGAAACCATCATCCCCTAAAGGTGCCTGGAATATAACCCACCATGGATGTTCCTCTTGCTTGCTATCCCATACATAATATACACAATAAGCAACACTTGTCTCTTCGCTACCATCCAACTTGGGCAGTTGTTTCATAGTTACAACCAATTCTTTTGAGGGGGCAAGAGGACCAACCCATATTATGAGTGCACCAACTCCGACGATAGCTAAACCTACTAGAATCTTCTTTTTAAAACTTTGCTTCATAACTATCTCCTAAAATGAAAAAATGTCAGATAACGTCGGGGGCATATCCGAAGTTGCGAAAGCCCATGCTGGCAGACTGTTGGTCCTGAGCAATTTGGGTTGGGAGTGAATGAACATTGCTTGTCATGTGTTACCTTTTACCGGGAGCCGCCCTGACCGTGTTGTGCGATGTTACACCGGCAAACATTTGTTATTTTCCTCTAATTTGCTATTTATCATATTCATTAATTTATTATAGATACGGTCTATTATAATTTTAAAGTTTGGCTGTAATCCAGTAATGGTATATTGGTTAGAATTTTTTGAAATAGGATATTTGCTTTTCCATTTTATATGATCTTCTAAGATTAATATCATTTCTTTTTCATCTATTATTATATCTTCATTTTTATTTAAACCGGGGTATTTCATACGCCAGATTTCAGAAATAGTAGTTTTGCGGGATCTAATAATCTTGCCTTTTTTTAACGTAACATTCACTTCTGATAATAATTTTGACAAATTATGTGATATTAAACATTTATCTATTTTACCATTTTTAATTAATTCTGGATTTTCAGATATTATTATACCTTTTACTAGATTTTCAATTGCTAATCCATATATCATTAAAGATACTTCTGCAATATCTAAATTAACAAGTGCTAATCTATAGCGTGTTTTAGCATCTTTCCCTTCACCAAGACGAATGTATTTAATAAAATCTTCCCAAATAATATCAGCTGCTTTTTTTAGAGATTGCGCTTTACGTTTCCACGAATAGAGGCTTTTCCCATCTGTTTCAAAAAACTCTGTAACTATTTTATCAGCCATAATGAATTAAAAACAAATTTGTATTTAATGCCGGTGTAATTTCGCACAACGTATGTGTATACTCATTGTTCTTATACCGCCAAATTGGGCGTGTATAAACAATTGTTTATATTTTTCTTTTACAGTTATATCAATTCTCCTAAAAAAAATAATCTATCGGATTCCTTATTTTATCAATCGCCTTTTTAGATACGTGAGTATAGATCTCCGTAGTTTTTGATCTGTTATGTCCCAACAATTCTTGAATATACCTTAAATCAGTTCCCTGTTCAAGTAGATGAGTTGCAAAACTGTGCCGTAACATATGTGGAGTAACGGTTTTATTAACTCCTGCTTTAAGACTTGCATTTTTTAGAATATTTGCAACACTTGTGGGAGAGTATTTTCCTCCTTTAGCTCCTTCAAAAAGATACTTTTTAGGTTTAAACTCTTTATAATAGATTCTTAGAAGTTGTAGCATGTTCTCTGACAACAAAGATATTCTGTCTTTTTTACCTTTGGCTCCGATAATATTTATAACCATTCTTTCTGAATCAATATCAGCAATTTTTATATCAATCAATTCACTGCGTCTTAATCCCGCTGAATATGTCAACATTAGGATACTACGGTGCTTAATGTTATTGCATGAGTTTAATATCTTTTTCACCTCATTTTTACTTAATACTTTAGGCAACTTATGCTCTTTCTTTGGACGATGAAGTGCGTAATACTGTTTATCTCTGCTAAGTATTTTTTCATAGTAAAATTTTATAGCATTTATTCTTTGGTTTTGTTGACTGATGGAAATGTTTTTTGTTTGTATCAGCTCTATTATATAGGTATTTATCTTTTCAATAGTTATCTCTTCTAATTTTTCGTTATTAAAATAATCAGAAAAATCCCTGAAATATTTGCAATAAATATTTTGAGTATTACTGCTGTATCTTTTTTGAATTAGCCTGTTTTTATATCCTGTTAATATTTCATTCACCATTATTCAGATGTTAGAGATATTTCTTTGAAATGTCAACAGGAATTTTGCGCGGCTTTGTATAAAATTCCTCACACAATCGGCTTTTCTCAAAACCGTATATGCTTGACCGATTCTCCAAGATTAGCCAAATCCAGCAGAGCATCGGCGCTGTTAGATTTTTGGGCATTTTCATTCGTCAATTCGTTTACACCTGCTTCTTGCATAATTACACCGAATTCGGTGTAATTAAAATTCGGATTGTAAATTTTTTCCCATACTCCAAGAAATTCAATCGTGTTTTTATTACTCAACCATTTAAAAATCAGTCCGCCACTTTCTTTGTATTTCAACATATCTGTAAGACTGATATAATCTTCTTTATTATGCTGAGTAATGTGAATAATTGTATCTTTTACTGTAATATTTTTTGTATTCGTTTAGTATTCTTCATTTTACCAATCTTCTCCTATATTATTCCAATAATTTTCTACTTCTTCAATCCAATCTGGTTTTTCTTCTTTTATTAATTCTTTCATTTCCTTTAATTCACCAGTTGAAAATTTCCCAATTTCATTTAGAAAAGTGTAAAACTTCTTAAAACTTGCAATATTTTCTTGAATTGTATATTTGCTTGCCCAACTTGTTTTTCTAATAAAATAACCTCCTAAAAAACCTCCAATTTCTAACGCACCTTCTTCGATTGGAATTGTTTCATAACGAAGTAAAAAATCATTGGCATAAAATTCAATATTGTCAATATGATTTTTAATTGTATTTGGTTTTAGTGATTTCTTTTTCAGCCACTTTTCAAATTCAATCAATAATTTATTGTTATGCTTTTTTGCTTTCTCAATCTGACTCTCCCATTCTTTGTATTCTTTGTCTTCCATTTTGATTTCTTCCTTTTTTATGTGTGCCAACGGTTGGGCTATGAGCCGTAGCTGACGTAAGGAAGCTATTGCTTATAGCCATTGTTAGCGGTAGTTTTATTATTCATTTCTGTTAAAAATTTCAAAATATTCTTTAAATATAAATTTCCTGTTTCGCTTAAATCCCGTATATTCATCAAGTATTCCAAGTTTTTCAAAATCGGCGAGTAATCGATTAGCCGTTGAGTGAGCAATTTTCATTTCATTAACTAATTGATTTGCTGTGATAATCGGGTTTTGAAATAATATCTTCAATAATTGAATTCCCTTTTCTGTTTTACTTCCTAATTTTGGTAATTTTTTGTTTTCTATGTTTGCTTTTAATTCTATTATATCTTTAAAAACTTGTATTGAGGATTTCGATGTTTCTATTACTCCAACTAAAAAGAATGTGATCCATTGCTCTAAATCATCTGTTAATCGAACTTGCATTAAATTGTCATAATAGTAATTCCGGTGTTTTTCGAAAAAGTCAGATAAATATAAAGCTGGTTTTTTCAATATATCATTGCTCACAAGATATAATGTAATCATCAACCTACCTAAACGACCATTTCCGTCCAAAAACGGGTGAATTGTCTCAAATTGATAATGAGCAATTGCAATTTTAATTAAATGAGGAACATAGAGCTCATTATTATTTAAAAACTTTTCTAAATCACTCATCAAATCCGGCACGTCATTATGATGAGGCGGTATGAAAATAGCATCTTTTAGTGTAGCGCCAATCCAGTTCTGACTTTTTCTGAATTCGCCCGGTAATTTATGTTTTCCACGGACACTTTCTAATAATACTTTGTGTGTATTTTTTAAAAGTCTATTTGATAAGGGTAATTTGTCTAGTTCGGAAATAGAATAATTTATCGCTTTAATATAATTCTGAACTTCATTCCAATCGTCTCTTCTCTCAGGATTTATTTCGTCTTCTTTCAAAAGAGCTTCTTCCATATTGGTCTTTGTTCCTTCAATCTTACTTGAAGTTATCGCTTCTTTTGAAATGTGCATTTTTATAAAAAAATCGACATCAGGAATTAACTGTGAAAAAGCATTTAGTTCACCAAGTAATCTATTCGCTTCTGACAATAAATGATTAATCTTGGGTGATGATATTATCCACTCTTTTAAAATTTTTTCGGGCAGAAATGAATAGTACTCGATTTGCTTTACATATTTTCCAGCCTTAAAATCTTTTATATTCATATCAAATATCTTTCTTTTTGCAAATATAGATATTTATATTTTCATTTACAAGTAATATTGCAAATATAAATCCTCATATTTTCATTTCGTTGAATTACCGTTAACGGTTTGCTATAAATTTCAGGCGGGCATTTTATTGCACCAACCTGTTAGACCGCTGTATCGTTTATTTATTGTAATTCGTTTCATATTAGCACTTTCTGACCGCTTGAATTTATAGCATGTTATGCCTTGTTATTTATATTCTGTTTTTAATCTTTTCTCTTTTTATATCATCTCAATAATATATTATGAATTCAAAATGAAAAGGTATGAACCTAATTGTAATTCCATTTTTATTAATTTCTGTAACTAACTTTGCCCAATAATCTTCCCGAACAGAGATTGGGGACTATATGAAAACTGCTTTGCGCCGGCAACTAACGCTTTGCCGTTTGCCTGCCCGCCATACTTTGCGTTGAGCTCACCAAGTCTCAGGTACTGCACTTGCTAGTCAGGAGTTATAGAGACGAACCTAACCGGCTCCGTTGATCCGGACATCGACAAGGAAGAGACCATCATGTGTCGTTGTGCATTCTACTTAAAGTTTCCACTCGGCTGCAATTCTACAAAAGCCTGGCCTGTCACTGGTAAGCCACCCAGCGTCCCTTCAACTGACCCTAAGCCTTCATACTTAATCGTATTTGCTGTATCAATCACGATCTCCTGATTATTTATCACCATTTTGATGGTCAGGTCTGCCGGATAATCCGTTGACGTGAGTTGGATGCGGTGCTCCATGGCATACTCTTGTCCAGTTTTCGGGCTTGTCCATATCGTCCCGGGCACAGCTTCGATATTAACCTCGTTGATTGCCCATGTATACACTGCCTTGCGTGCATAATTGGGAGTCCTGTCACTGTCGTAACGGAACAGTTTTGCGATTGGAAGAGAACCAGTTGCACTATTGATCTCGATGACCATGATCGCGGCATTTGCTTCCGGGAGCTGAATGGCATAAAAGTCCCACGACGCTTCACTAAAGACCTCAATCGCCCGCTGATCGTAGCCCTGTACGACATAATCCATCCACATCAATCCGTCATTTCCGTTGCTTAAAAGACTGTCATCGAGCATGATCGAGAACTGTTCCACATCCATCAGTGGCAGTGAATAGTAGTAGGACCCTTGGCAGGACATCGGATCACCGGAAGTTTCAAGGTAGTTGGAAACCGTATGCACAGACGACCCCATGATCTGCTCCCTCTGTGCCTCAGTTAAAAACTGTGGGAAGAACGATGCTGTCCCATCTCCTTCATTCACAACTCCGAGCCTGTCGCGCATCTGCACCTCCGCCCGGAGCCTGACGCCCTGCATATCTGGAATATCGGCGGTGAGGCGGTACAACGCATCAGCCGCTCCCATGCTTCCCGAGACGAGGTCCATCGTTATCAGTGGCCCAGTCTGCAAAGGTGAATTCAATCTCACGCTCCAGGGATTGGATGTCACGGTCATCAGTGGGTCTATGTCCAGAGTTAAGAAACCTCTAAATTCATAATGCCCAAGGGACATGCTATTGAAACCAACGATGGCCGGAACCATAGGCACACGGAATCCGTCATTCGACTCCTCGATACGCTGTACCGCGATAAAGAATACCCCAATGTCATCCGGCGCCACACGATCGACCAGATTCCCGAAGAAAAACCAGCCATCGAGGTCATACTCAAAGTGCTCGGTTGATAGGTAATCGGCTAGTTGTTGTGCGCTCTGTGTCTGCGGCAAAGTAAATTCTTGTGTGAAGAACGCGCATCCTCCAGCCGGCTCGGGGAATACGGATTCGTCGTTTACGATTGCTTTATTCTTGTTGCAACTGCAGCAAAAGAAGGAAATGGATACAAAAGCCGGTACACCGACGGCTACATTAAAAACATTCATTTTTTTAAACATTTGTATTATCTCCTTTATTTTCATGACCTTTTATGTTTTTATCATAAGGCATAACGTTTTGCGGATAAAGGAAGTTGCCGAAGGCAATTTTGGCGAAGTGAAACGAAGCCTTTTATCCGCTGTTATATGACCCGAAGGGCAAGGTTGCGAAGCAAACCGCAGAGTTCCGAACCCCGCCAAAACTTTTTGAATATTTCGTAATTCTGATAAATCATTTCCTTTAACTTTTATTTTTTTCTCTTACACCTTTGAACATCAAAATACTTAGAATAAGTTGGGCAATTGCAAGACACTCAAAAATTACGAGTATTATAATTTTTCCTGTGGAGAATTGAAATACTGGAATTCCCATTTTTGTGGTCATATAAATAGGAGTGTAAATGAGAATAAACAGCGGTCCTATAATAGCTAGCCAATGTGCTACAAGTTTATTTGCTTTTTTGCTATATTCTTTAAAAGAAGCAATTCCAATTAAGATTGTCAATACTGTAGCAAGTAGTCCAAGCATCAATGCTGTAGTACCACAGACATCAAGAATATAAAAAGTTACTTTGGTTACAAAATAAAACAAACCAAGCAAGACGAAAGAAAAATATAACTTATTTTCTGTAATTTTCATTTTTGTTTATCCTTCCATATTATAGGTTAAATTTATTTCTTTATTAAACTTTCTTTTTTGTTTCGAGGGGTTCGGAATTCCATATAACGGTTTGTGTATGAAGCGTTGGGCGTTTAAAAGCACTTCATTTTCAATCCGCTATAATGTTTATTTATGTTCATATTTTTCATTTTACTAATTCACCCCGCATTGCTTATAAGCCTTTGTTATGTGCTGCGCTTTTTCTATTCTATTTCAATTGTTTCATCAATTTATCGAAGTCGCTCTCATACAATTGGTCTTGTACCACGCGGTATTTTTCAAATTCGCTTTCGGCAAAGGCTTTGGCAATTTCGGCTGTAACATGACCGGGATTGCTGAGTATTTCGCGTTGGTTGAACTGCAAAAAGGCATTGAGTTTCAGCGCCCAGTCGTTCATAGTCATGGGGATACCACGTTCGGCTTGATCTTCAGCATAATCGAGATACATGGTTACGAACCGATCCAGTGATTTTAATTCTACCTCGGTTAAGTAGTTTTTGGCAACTGAAACATCTGTCTTTATTATTTTACCATTGGGCGCATTTTTCCAGGTAGTTAACCCCATGTGCTCTTTTTCTGCATTGGCACGGTTAATTAGCAACTCGGCAGCAGTTTGTCTGTGAATGGCAAAATGTAATTTGTTTTGTACCCTGGCAAAAAATATTTTTGTTATTTCAGCATCTTTGTTGTAATCCATTGACGTAACATAGATATCAGTAATCTTCTGATAGAACCTACGCTCGCTGGCACGTATTTCGCGTATTTCAGCAAGTAAATTATCAAAATATTCTTTACTGAAAAATGCTCCATTTTTTAAGCGTTCCTTATCAAGCACATATCCGCGTATGGCAAAATCGCGCAACACATTGGTTGCCCACTGCCTGAATTGCATTGCCCTTTCGGAATTTACACGATATCCAACCGAGATAATCATATCGAGATTGAAGAAATCTACTTCGCGTTCTACTTGTCTTTTGCCTTCGGTTTGAACTGTTCGAATTTTTCGAATAGTTGCCTCTTCGCTTTGTTCCCTAACTTTATAAATTTCTTTAATATGATAATTGATTGTATTCACTTCTACATCAAAAAGTACAGCAAGTAATTTTTGCGTGAGCCAAACAGTCTCATTTTCAATACGTACCTCAATGGTATTTTCACCTGCTTGTTTCGAAAACACAAGAAATTCAGCAGTACTATTTCGTATTTGTAGTTTTTTACTCATATCCCAACTCATTTAAAAAACTGTTTAACAATGTGGTTTCTTTTTTAGCCGCTTTTGCTCTTCTAACGCCAGCGCTAATTGTGCAGGAATCATATATTCTTTCTCGTCCGTTGTAAGTTGAGATGCGTTTAACATAATTCGGGATTTCATTTCAGCATTTGAAATACTATCTTTCAATTCTATATTCGACAACAATGCTTCATAGACTGCATTTCTATTAAGCTCTCTGCCTCCTATGTGGTAGAAATGTTTCTTTGTTGATACAAAACAATCCTTCCATACAGAGAAAACATAATTGTTCGTTCTATATTTATTACTTAGCCAGGTTGAAAGAATGAATTTAGCATTGGATTTGAGTAAACCCTCTTTTAATATGATTTCTTCTTCTTCCGACCAAGAATCGAAATAATCTACGTGTCTTCCTATATATGGAGGGTCTGAATAAACCAGGTCGTTAGGTTTTAATTCTTTTAAAGTTTCTTTAAAATCCTGGTGTTTAAATGTATAGTTTCCAATCTCAATTATTTGAGATATGTTTTTTACTTGATTAGTGATTTTTGTTATCAAGGCTTGAGCAAATCGATTAGGTTTTTTGCAAAAAGGAACATTAAAACCTCCTTTTTTATTGAATCTCATCATTCCATTAAAACACGAACGACTTAGGAACAAAAAATCAAGCGGATTACCTTCAGAATTAAATCTATCACGTATATAATAATAGTGTTGTCCATTCGAATCTATCAATTTCTGTCCTTCTTCTGTCAGATACTTTCGGACAATTCTGCCGCTAATTTCCTTATTTTTTAATGAGTTGTAGAATCGGATCAAATGCGGGTTACTGTCACATAAAAGAGATGATTTCGGTCTAATATTAAAAGCAACAACACCGGTACCCATAAATGGCTCTACCCATCTATCATATTCCAGAACTTCAACATTGGAAGAAATCCAGCCTACAAGTTTGGTTTTTATGCCTTGTGATTTTATAGGTGGCACAAATATTTTCATTTTTTTCTTCTTTTTGCTCCCTTGGCTACAACTTTATCAAATAGGTCTGTCTTTCCTTTAAATTCTAAAAAATCCCAAATGTTAGTAATTTTAATGGTTTTACCGTTTTTTATCATTGTTGCTGTTCCATAATTCATCCAATATTCGTCAAACCATTCTTTACCGAGTTTGCTAAAAACACCATTGCCGGATTTTAAATCATCGATATCTTTTATTGAGCCAATATTTGCAGTATTCCCAGAACCTTGACGATCACTTGCTATTTTCCATTTTGGAGCCGCAAAGAAGTCGAAATCTTTTATTACAGAGGTTATTGATTTTAGTTTATCTATTTTAGTTACTCGTCGTTCTCCAATTGGATCGTTTCCATTTCCATATTGTTTTTCAAGTTCATTTACTTGAAACACTTCAGCTTCAGCTAAATCATCTTCAAAATCTACTCTTGTATATATGATTCCCAAACAATAATGTCCAGTATATTGATTATAAGGAAATTGAATGTTTTTATCCTTATCTCTTTCCTTAAAGTAACTTCCGTGGCTACCTAATGTAAACCCTGCCGTTTTGTTGTTTCTACGGAATGTAGTTTTTAAATCAAGAGCGAACTTAATTTTATAATTCTGTTTATGTACAAACGTAAGGTCAGGATACCAGTTTTGATGTTCAGCAAGAATTATTTTATACCCTGCTTTTTCGGCAAATCTCAATATTTCAGGAAAAATGTGTATCTCCAGTATCTTGGAAACTATTTTAGTGTCTGAAGAAATAGTATAGATGTTTTTGTAAATGTCTATAAAACCTTTTATTGTCCAATCACCCGTATCTGTTGAAACATAATGCTTCAGTTCTTCAACAAATTCATTTAAAGCGTTTTCAAATTCCGTTGTATATTTCTTAATTCTGCTCATAAAATATTTTCCTGCTTTACAAAGATTTGAATACTTTAACTTTCCGTTTTGTTTTTCAATTGCTACGGTTTGAATATGAGTAGTAGCTGACGTCAGGAAGCTATTACTCATATTTTTTGTTAGCAAATGTTGTTATTCTAATGTCGGATAAAAATCCTCAATTGAGTTTGTTTTTAAATTAGTTCTTATTCTAAATAATCGTTGAAAATAAGTTGGTGGTTTGTGTCCGAGAGGAACAAGTGTTAATTGTTTCTTTGTTCCTATTACTCTATCCCAATTTGAAATTGCTCCATTGTTCAAACTTGTTGTAAAATAAAACAGATATGGTCCAACCCATTTGATATAATCATTATCCAAAATCTCTTTGGAAGGGTTAACTATTTCTATTTTTTCATTGTTTACGATTGCTTCTTGAAATTCAACAGCATTTAAGGGGATGCCATTTTTTTCGACTAAAATATCAAACTGTGGGTCTATAAAAAACCATTTACCTATATCTTTTAAATAAACTTCATTTACAACGTGTCCAGCTCCTGAATTGACTACATCTACATCTCTTGTTTTGAGCCATAGGCCTCTAACTATAAATCCTAAAGATTTTAAGCAAGCACTTGTAACGATACTATATTCCACACAACGAAACCTCTCTCCTTTCTTTGCTTGTTCCAATATATAAGTAGGGTCGTTTTTTTCAGGAGTATTTTCTCCGTCATGTTCCCATCTTGAGTGTACCCAAGATTGAATATTCATAACATTTTCAAAATCCGTATTCTTTTCAGAAATCAAGGTGTCCAACTGAAAGGATTTTCTTAATTCAATTAAATTATCATTGTTGCTAAAGTCAGAATAAGGAATGGATAAGTCCAATTGTTTTTCATTGTTAAAACTAATTTTCAAAACATCTGAACGATGCTTTTCCTTTCCTCCTGGTAATAAACCGAATAAACTTGGAGACATCCAAAATGAAAATATCAGAAGTACAAGGAATAGTCCAATTACAAAATAGATTGTTTTTTTTATCATTTCAGTTCTTAATATTCGCTAACGGTTGTGTGTACTCATTGTTCTTATATCGCCAAACTGGGCGTGTATAAACAATTGTTTATATATTTCTTTTACCATAATACGATCTTTATTCACAAAAGTCATCTATAGGATTTCTGATCTTATCAATGGCATTTTTAAACACATGAGTGTATATCTCTGTAGTTTTAGAGCTGTTGTGTCCTAATAATTCTTGAATATACCTTAAATCAGTCATTGCTATTCAAATATTAAAGATATTTTTTAAACATGTCAACAGGAAATTTCCGCGGATTTGCATAAAATTCCTCACTCAATTGGCTTTCCTCAAAACCGCATGTGTTTGACCGATTCTCCAAGATTAGCCAGTTCCAGCAGAGCGTCGATGCCGATTTCCAGGTGTCTCTCCACAAAAGATTCGGTAACATGTTTGTCGCTGATTTCGGTCTTAACGCCTTCCGGGACCATGGGACTGTCTGAAACCAGTAAAAGCGCTCCGTGCGGAATTTTATTAACAAAACCCACTGTGAAAATAGTAGCCGTTTCCATGTCGATGCCCGCCGCCCTGATTTTCGTCAGGTATTTTTTAAATTTCTCATCATGTTCCCAGACCCGGCGGTTAGTGGTATAGATCGTGCCCGTCCAGTAATCGACTTCATGTTTTTTGATCATTGCAGATACGGTTTGCTGTAGGCGGAAGGAGGGTAGTGCGGGGACTTCGGGCGGCAGGTAATCGTTGCTGGTGCCTTCACCCCGGACGGCGGCAATCGGCAGGATCAGGTCGCCGATTTTGATCTTTTTCTTGAGACCGCCGCATTTTCCTAAAAGCAGCGCAGCTTTGGGCTTAACAGCCGAGAGCAGATCCATGACTGTGGCAGCCATCGCGCTGCCCATACCGAAGTTGATAATGGTAATATTGTTTGCCGTGGCTGTCTGCATGGGCTTATCTTTTCCCAGGATCGGCACATCGAAACGTTCGGTGAAGTAGCTGATGTAATTGTAAAAATTTGTGAGCAGAATATATTCGCCGAATTCATTCAGGGATGTGCCCGTATAGCGCGGCAGCCAGTTTTTGATTATGTCGTCTTTCGTTTTCAAAATTGTTTGTTCCTTTTATGAGTTTACCTTTTTATTGCTTTAGTCGTAATATCTTCAGAGAGAAGACAAATTTATTGGGAAAGACTTCAATATCACGTACCGGGTTCAGTAACTCCTCTAATGGTTTAAAATCTTTTAGGCTCATTATTATTTCTCCCATTTCCATAAATCAGGCTGCCAGGTTTTTATGGAATATTCCCCTGAAAAAATCTGCGAAGAATGGCATTATAATTTTCATTCGTCTTTTTAGAATAGTTTAAAAGCCTGGCACGGATTGATGCTTCAAGATTTTTCATCACTTTTTTTGGCATTCTAAAAACCTGTCATAGCCTTAACTGCCGGTATAACGATATGGCTTACTTTGCAGAATTTCGCATTTTCAAGCAGTTTATTAATATCTTTTTTCTGCTGCTTTATATATGAATTAAGCCCTTCCATAGCGATATCTTCACCTATTAGATGACGAAGCCGGATTGCATCACATACAGTTTTTTCCTTATCATACATTTTAATTGAAACTATGTTGGTGTTGAAATGCTCTACATTATGAGAGTAGTAAGGCTCCTGAAAGCGGAAAAACCGCACAGATACGCTGTACAGCTTTTGATTTCTGTGGGTGGGGGGAATTGCTATATCAAATACAGAGGGTTTATGTGTTGACAGTCCATGAAAAGCCAGCGCCGTTGTCAGGCAGAAAACACCATTTGGAACTGAAACGGCAGCATCAAAATAATCATGAGTGAATGTATCATTTTCAGGAAGTTCATCCGGCGGGAGTCTGTATAGTCCCCGTTTTATCTGATCGATAACTCCCTGCTCAACAAGTGTACGAACCACCGATGTATGTATCTTGTGTTTTATAAGTTCTCCGGATTTTAGATAACCCTTGTTTTTTTTGAAAATTTTGATAATGTCATCTATCTGCAAATCACTAATTCCCTCTGTTAAAATCGCATATCTATTTTGAAACGTATGCGCACTTTTAACAAAATTAACTATATCTTTTTGTTATTTCAACATAATTTTAATTCCGCTTTCATCTCCGTTCTTCTTTAGATCTTCAATCAGGTTGAGGAAGAACTTACACAATTTATTGTTATTCAGATATTAAAGATAGTAAGGCTTCAAGTCAACAGAAATTTTCCATAGTTTCACAACATTCCAGTCTCTCATTATGATGGTCTCCGTTGTAATTGGTTTTCTGTGTTGTCGCGAGCATCAAACCCACTCGGACAGGTGAATCCCGGGGCTAATCTTATTGGCTCTCGTTGCTCTGTGTTGTGACGGAAGATCGAACCTTCAGAAGGTTTGATAGTAAGATTTACAGACTGGTCAGGATGCTTGATACAACCTTCTGAAGGTTGGGTTAATTCTCGTTCCGTGGCTCCCCACCTGACAGCCTTTCGGCTGGAGTGGTTAATGTTTATATTTTCGTTTTGGGGTTGTGATGTGGAAGGACTATAGAATAAAGCCCTGTTGCCAAAAGGAAATTATAAAACCTGACATGTTTGTGGCTGAGTAGTTAAGTTTTTTCTTAAAATGATACTTCTATCCGCATTCCGACAGTCAACGCATTATTGTTAGCCGGATCAGATCCGGGATTTAATACATATTGAATATCCGGCTGAAAGTACAGCCATTTATTAATTATTATACGATTAGAGAATTCCAAATTGACTTCCCAATTATCAATCTTTTTATCTTGTTGGAGCATCGCTTTTTTATAAATCCCGCTGTTATGAACGGCAGCAATGGCGATACCGGTCTGTCCGTTAAAGCGTTCTCGGGAAATCCCCGAAAAAACCACTCCAGCGCCAATATATTTATCTATCCGGTTAATCCGCTTATCCGCAAGACCGACACGGCAAAACGCGCTGAAAGCTCCGGCGGGATTATTCTTTCGTGAATATAATATTTTCTCCCCCAGAGCATATACACCCCAATTCCCCCTGTGCTGAACAGGATTTCCTGAACTATTGTAATTGTAAAGATCATCGAATTCAGCGCTGTAATACCATCCGCCCAGAGCAATTTTTAAGTATCTATCATCCGGTATTTCCATAGCCGCTGAATTTCGACATCTTTTTAGCCTGCGTCCGGGTCTCCCGGGATTTTTATATCCAAGCCCGCGCCCCCGTCTTTTTTTTCGTTTGCACGGATACGTGGAGGAAACGATTTTCTCATAGCCTTTTATATAGGAAAATTCCGAAGCCAGCAAAGCGCCGTTTTTTTTATGTATTCGAAAGTCTATTGCCTGAGGTCGCTCCGGATTGCCGGGGACGCCATCCATGATGACACTTTGCCAGTAAAAATCTTCCTTCACTTCGACTTTCAAACGTACTGCTAAATCCGGATACGGGAAAGCCGGCGCGCCGTTTTTTCCGCTTTGTGAAAAGTCCGGTCCCATACCATGAGATGCGTTGATAAATAGTCCGGCGGTTTCCGTCACATCGAATTCGGAATTCAGATCGTAAATACCCATAAGAACCGATAATCGTCCCGCTCGGAACTTTTGTTGCAGCCAGGCTTCGTATATTTTCCAGGTATTTTCAGCGGCAATATTACTGATTCCCTGTATATCTCCGGTATATTCACTGGGATCTTTACCCTGAATACCGATAAAATCCGTGTAGAAATTTGCATTTTTCCATTGAAATAATTTTTCGAAATCCATACTGATGATCAGGTCAAAAACACTTAGACGACTGGAACCGCGTCTTGATCCACCCTGAATATTAGTGAACCAATCACCTGTATAAACTCCTTCAATGCCGATACCTCTATCTTCCAGTTCGCTTTTTCTTATTTCATAGTCAGAACGCCCCGCCGTTTCTTCGGAAAAAACGGCATTGATAAGTAGTAAAAATAACAGAATTCCTTTTTTCATATTGTATTTCCCTGTCTAAATATAATAATAAATTCAGCGCTATTCCAGAGCGATATCTAACCTGCTGGAATACCAGCCGGTTTCTCCGATATTGTTTCCGGAATTATCAAATCGCAATAGATTACAGCTGCCGAACTGCCTGGTTAAAAATCCACGTTGACCGTCACCAGGAATCACTTGAATATGATATTGATATGGGAGATTGTCGAACAATATTGGAACAGGCTCAAAATCTGCGTCTCGTTTTAAAAAACCGGTTTCCCATTGCTGATCGGTCCGTCGGTAACCGGTATAATAGATATCACCATTAGTGGGATTGATGCTGATATCGTAAATAATGTAATTCTTTAAATATGTATCAATGCTTTCGTCTTTACCGATATTCACGATTCCAGAATCCGAAGCAGCCCAGCAGCCGCCTTCGATAGGATCGGGATACACTTTTTTCGGGTCAATTATACCCGGATAGACATGGACTTGATAAGTGTCATTAATCTGGACCCGGAACAGGCTGTCTCTTCCGGAAACACTGATCCAGGCACAGGATGACAATGAATCATAACAGATATGGCTCTTAACGGCGAGTTTAAAGGGAAGGGAAATTGATTCTATGTATGTTCCCAGTGTTGTAAGAATTATCAACTGATTTTGATCGACACCGAGAACATAGAGTCGTTGATTAGCGGCGTCGAGCGCAAAATCAATCGGTCGATCGTTTAATCCCAGGGTATTGATCGGGTTTAATTCCGGATCGGTGACAGTGATCTGCTGGTTCCAGTATTCCGCAATGTAAATATTCCCCTCTTGAGGATGCGTTTCAACGGCGATAGGCGATGGAAAATAATTGACCGCCATAATATGTTCGGCATCGTAGGTCAGTTTCCGCACGACAAAATTATAAAAATCGGCGATGACAAAATTTACCGGACCGGGAATTATACTGACAGTATCAGACAGTGTTCCGGCGTCGTATTCGGTAAATGCCTGGACGGCGTATCTATACCTTGTATCATATTTGGCGGGAGTGTCAAAAAAGAAGTTCATATCAGCGGATATAGTGCGGAACGAATCCAATTCTGCATTTTCCTTGGCGCGGTAAATTTGATAATGGGAAAGGTCTTCGACGTCCATTTTGCTCCAGCGCAATTCGATTGTATTACGATGGGATTTAACCCGCACATTCGTGGGAGCGCCATGCGTGAACGGGTTATTCGGGTCGAAGGGATTCGTTCGTTCACGATCCGAACAACTGTTCATGAGCAGCAAAGCGGCGATGATGATAATTACGGTCATATCAGCGATTAAAGGATAATAAAGTGATGAGAAATCCAACTTCGAATCCGACAAAACTCCAGCCGGAAAGTTTATCATATTTGACAGCTTTATCGTATAATCTGTTCATTTCATCGATATTGCCGGAACGCTGATACTTTTTGTATGCGGCGTCGGCTTCCGAGTTATAATGCCATGACAGGGCGCTGAAAACCGTCATTACCCCAAATCCTAAAAGTCCCTGTTTGGTAATTTCAATGCGATGCTTCGGCGCGGTCTGTACTTTCAGGATTTCCGGATGCTGGATTTTGAGACTGTCTGTGGATGTGGATAGAGTAAATTGCGGAATTGATTTCATTAATTGTAACGGCTCAGCGAACAGCGCCGAAGAGATACAAACTATCAATACAATTTGCAATATGCGTTTCATTGGTTGACCTGATAATAGTGCAGGTTTCGGGCGTTGTCACATACGATCAGTCCGTTCGGAGACAATACTGCCTGCTTGATACCTTTTTCAAAAGTTAGTTCCCAGAGTTTTTCTCCGGTTTCGGAACGCAATGCTACGATATGCCCTCTTGAATACGGAACAATGATTATTGATCCGACTGAGTATAGTGGTTTATTGATTAGCCCGGTTCCTTTATAATGCCAGAATTCGGCGCCGGTAATTTTATCAAGATTTCGGACTGTTCCGTCGCTGAATCCAATTGTTACACTTTTTTCAAGCACAAGTGGTTCTGAATAGATTGGGACATCGTACTTTTTCTCGAAGCGGATTTGTTTTTCTGAAAGGTTAAAAATGCAAAACTGTCCCGTTCCATCAGCAGCAAAACAGAGATCGCCGGAGATTGTGAAGACCGGGTTGATAGAAAGCGGTAGCTTAATCTTCCCGGTTGGAGACAGATTTCGATCATAAAACTTGATAAAACCATCCGCGGTGTATAGCCAGATTTTATTTTTGAATTGATAAAGCCCTTGCGTTATCTGCGCCGGCAAAGAGCGTCTATGAATGAGGTCGCCTTTTTTAAGATCAATTTTGACGATCTCCATTTCATATTGACGAACATAAACAGTATCGTTATTGAGCAATATTGCTCCGCCGATATCTTTTATTTTATATTTTATTTCGATTTGTTGGGTTTTCAAATTGTACACTAACAAGTGATTTTCGTTGACAGCCGTCAAAAACAGTCGATGATGAAGCCAATCTTTCAATAGTATTTCCACAGGTCTGCGAAATGGACGCCAGGTGTTTTTGACTTTCTTGCCGTTTTCCAATTGAACGATAAAAATCTCACCCCGATAGGTATTGATCAATAGTCGTTTATTTTTCACTATCATCATGTCTTTGGGCGGTGATGAAAGATGTCGTTTCCAGATCAGTTCAGGTTTTTTTGCAAGTGAGAAAACCGTGAAATCAGCAGGGTCAC
Organism: Fidelibacterota bacterium; assembly: GCA_030603165.1. Taxonomy (GTDB): domain Bacteria; phylum Fidelibacterota; class UBA2242; order UBA2242; family UBA2242; genus UBA9312. The sequence continues at coordinate 20,321 of JAUVYH010000006.1, read as the reverse complement.
TAAATTCAACCGCTTCCCGAAGACCTTGAGCGCACTGATTTATCCCCAGGCTGAGGATCATTAGTTGGAACCATATTATTCTTTTAAAATTCATCAATAATCCCATCCAAAGAAGAATTGAACGAAAAGACCTTTATCTAATTTGTGAAAATCAGTCGTTTTTCCCATATCCAGTCGAAGCACCAGACCTCCTAACAGATTTCCTCGCAATCCAAAGCCAAAACTGCCGAGCATACCGGGACAGCCGTTATCCCAGGCATTGCCGATATCAAAAAACAGGGCGCTCCGAACCGGCGCTAGACCAATTCCCATTTTTTTAAATTTTATCATGATGCTTTCGGCAAAGGGGAAGCGGAATTCATTGTTGAACAGTACATATTTACTGCCGTACACTTCCATAATTCGGTATCCTCTGATTCCCCAACTTCCGCCGATATAAAACCGGCGAATATCGGTTCCTTCATTCAACCAGAAAATCGAACGCTGAGCAAAAGTCACTTTTCGGTGAAATCGCCAATAATACCGGAAATCAAAGAGCACAGTATAATTATGAATGTGTGATTTGAAAAAATCAAATGTCGGGCCAAAAGTAAAACGAAAACGCCAGCCGTCAATCGGTCCGGTATAGGTCCATAATGAATTGTCGTGGATGAATGAAAAGTAATTTGAGACTAAATAAGCGGTTTCGAGATTAGAAAAATAATCGTCTTTGATAGAACTCCAGAGCGATGTACTGAATTCCAGGCGGTGAAATACGTCGATCGGATAATTTATAGCGCCGCGCAAGCCGATTGCCCGTTCAAAGTAGAAGCCCTGGTAGGGATCAAAATAATCGTTTGCAAAATGAAATACACCAATGGCGCGGTTTGACCGGCGTGACAGATCGACAAAGGTAACCGCAAAATTAAAACGATCCATAATTTCCGATGACGTTTCAGCAGTGTTTGCCAGCAGAAAATGATAGTATCGATCACCGAGCACATCGGAAATACTTAACTGAGCGCCGCCTAAAAATCCGAAGATCGGGTCATACGCCACGGCAGTCTGAGCAAAATCCAGGCTATATTTCATTTTATACGGACGACTTTCTTTCCGCGAAATACCCGAAATCGATGGAAGATCGATTCCGGAATAATCTGTTTTTGCAGCTCTGGTTTGAACAGAGATAAGGGAAGTATCCGGCTGTACCGGCAGTTGATGTATCTGAAAATTATATTTCAGGAATACGGTGCTCAGCAATGTATCGGAGTTCACCGGCAAAACATCATAAACCCCGGTATGGTAATTTGTGATTTGTTTTAATTGTACGGTGTGGTTAATCGAAGGAAAATTGGATAAATTCACCGAAGCAGTCCAGACATTCATGGTTCCGGTGATATCACTCAGGAAATAGATCAAATCCCGATCTTGATTTGACCAGACCGGTTTGCTGTTTATCGCATCATTGTCTGTTATTTGAATGATTTCCCTATTGTCGGAATCTAAGAGAAATAAATTTGAACCTTTAGGATTTTGCTCAGACGTTCTGTCGGATTCAAACACAATCCATTTACCTGCCGGATCAAAACAGGGCGACCGGTCGGCGTACAGATCATTAGTTAACCGGTTCACCTGTTCTTTGGTGATTTCCCAGAGATAAATATCCGAATAACCGGCTTCATTTTGTGCGGAAAACAGTATCTTTGTGTTATCGGGCGACCATTTTGGTGATCGGATCGTTACAAGATCAGACTGCTGCATAGATGTAATTTCATGCCGGTTTTCGATATTAATGACGCGTAACACGTCCTGACTGCCGGATTTTGTGACCAGTACAATCTGTCCTTTACTATTAACGTTAAAACCGGTTTGCAGAAAATGAAGGGATTCGTAACCGGCATTGCGTTCGCCTTTTATCAGGGGATTTGCTTTCTTTTTTTTGTCTGTCTGGGAATAAACATCGGTGTATCCGTAACGGTTTGACAGATAGAGAAGTTTTCGTTTTCCGTCTTTATTGATATAATAATCCGGGCTGATATTTGATCCATATTCGGTTATCTGGAATTCATTCGGTTTCAGGACCGATTCCTTTGCCAGATTATTCGCAAATCTCTGTTTTAATTCTAATTTCCATTCATCAGTAACTTGAGAGTACTCTTTACCGGAAATCGCTGTCACGGCGTCTTCAAATGATTCATAGTGCCAGTAATTCTCCAATAACGTTCTGATCCGGTCGGCGCCGTATGTATTCTCATAGAATTGTAAAAAAGACTGCCCTTCTTTGTACAGCAGATAACCGGCTTGCATTAATTCATAACTGTCCAGGGGAAACAGGTAATCGTGCAAGACAGCGTCACGAATGATAAGCTCGGCGTCGGAATCCCAACCTTCCGACCAATATTCTGCCAGCCCTTCTACAAACCACAATGGAAAATAGGGCGTATCCCAGAGTCCGATATCGCTGGCAACGGATACAATTTTATGATACATAAATACATGCACCAGTTCATGCCGGATGACGTGCCTGAATTCATCCAGTTTGCCGGAGTAAGGGATGACGACCCGACGTTTTAGAAATTCAAAAAATCCGCCAACACCTTCTGGAATCCAAATTGGCAGGACGTTGGTCTGTTGAAAATGGATATGATTACTGTAAATAATTAGCGGGATAGGGGTAATAATCGTATGGTTAAACTTTTGTTCCAGTTCATCAAAGGCTTCTTCAGCATAATATGCCGCCAGCTGAACAAGGTCATGCTCTTCTTTATAATAGTAAATATTGAAATGATCGGTGGATAATACCTGCCATTCAAATTGCTCGTACTGAATCTTATTCCGTCCGAAGTAAAATTGACTAAAGGAGGGAGTAGTAAAGGCAAACAACAGTAGTAGTCCACCCAAACAATATGGCAGTTGATGCTTCGTGTTTTTAAGCGGATGCTTACCCATGTGTGGTAAAATTGAAATCATTATTTATTAAGAGTTGTCAAAAAATCAGAATCACATTTTATTAATGATTATAATGTTTGATTTTTAGGTAAAAAGCAAATAAAAAATGACAAGCGGTCAATTGCAATTATTTACGGGAAATTAGAAAGATAAGAATTACAAACAGGCTAGCTAACGAGATCAGGATTCAGCCGGATGTAAACGCCATAAAATTTCAACGTTAACTAAAACAACTGTACGCTTTTGCATTCCGATTTCAAGCAAACCGTTACCGGGCATGTTTTTAGGCATACAATCCTACTCTTTTTTGCTTTATATTGCTTTCTACCCTGTTAAATGCAATTTCTGCGATTTTATGGATTGTTTCCTGATAAGTAAAATTAGTATTTATGAAACATGCTCTGGGAAAATAACTGCAATCTATAGGTCTGGGGCGCTGTGTCATTCCGGGAACCAGGTTTGCTTCGAGAAAATATGGGCAATTATTACCATCCATTATTATATCAATTCTGCCATAATCTCGGGCGCCTAAAGCGATAAAAGCATTTTTTGCGATTGAAACAACACTTTTATATATATCTTTATCATCTATCGCAATTACTTTTTCTTTGTTTTCTTTTTTAATATTGTAACTGAGAATTTTATTGGCTGAATTTTTATCCGGAAAAATTATCTCTACCGGCAGGGCTATTGGTTCACAATTAAAGTCCGAACCAAGAATTGCAACTGTAAATTCTCTGCCACTTATAAATTTTTCTACCAAAACTGGTTGTTTAAATAAAGCATAAATATTTTGAACTTTCTTTTGGTAACTTTCAAAATCATAAACCACAGAGTCACTTCCGATGCCTTTACTGTCACCTTCAAGCAGGGGCTTAATAAATAAAGGAAAATTAACAGGAAGTTCATTAGCACTTTTATACATGCCGGGTTTTGCAATAAAATAGGGAGCTGTATTTACACCAAATTCTTCTACTCTTTTTTTTGCAGCAACTTTGCTGAATTCCAATTCAATTGCATCTTTTTCTGAACCGGTATAATTTATACCAGCTTCTTCCATATATTCTGATATCCATATTTTATCTGCTCTGTTTTTTGTTATTTCAAGTCCGTTAAAAATGACATATTTAATTCCAGAAAAAACCAAATCCGGTTTTCTATAAATAATTTCATCTAAATCTGATTTTGTTCTAATGATATTAAAATGAACATGAGTATAATTTTCAATTAAAGCATTGGACACACTTATACAATTTTTTACAGAGCCAAAACCCATCATGGCTAAATCAGCGATATCGGTTGCGATAACTTCAATAAGTCTGTCTTCTTTTTTAACTTCTGCTACATCAAATAACAATATAGATTCCTTCCTGATAAAAATTCGTATTTAAAAAAACATATATCGTTTCAATGTATAAAAATAATACAATTATGCAAGTTTATTTATTTATCCTAAAAGTTTTATGCCTAATATGGGTTTATAAGGATGGCGTAAGCAAATCTACTTATTAACTGTACTTTTTATTCAATTATTACCTATTTCAACAATAACAGTTTATTGGTCAGCTGCAGGTCTCTGCTGTTCAATTTCACGAAGTAAATTCCGCTTGGATAGCGAGAAGCGTTCCATGGTATTGTATAGATGCCGGCATCTCTGTTTCCATTGTACAGGTTTTCAACAAAGGCTCCCTTGATATTGTATATATCGATGCGAATATCGGACTGCCGTGGCAGGCAAAATTTAATTGTCGTTTCCGGATTGAAAGGATTGGGATAGTTCTGAAACAAGTCAAACCGATTAGGCTGTTGAGGTGAATATTTGTCATCAATAGACATCTCAAATTTTCCTCGATAAAGAAAAACGACCCACTTTGCAATTGAAGGAATAAAAACACCAACTGCTGGAGGATATAAATAAATTCCTATTCGATATGGATGCTGCGAAAAATCTTCTACAATATCTAAAGATTTAACTGAATTCCAAGCTGAATTTGCTTTCACTTTAAATGTGCTATCATCTATTACTGACAAATAATCAAAATATTCAATGGACAAGGGATTTTGAATAGTCGTTTGTATTGTTTGAAATGAATCAGCTGATAAAAACTTATCAGGATAGACCATCTCTCCACGTCCATCCCAAACTATATCAGCATAAAAAAGTGTATCTTGAGTTTCTGTATAAATAAAAATAATATAGCCGAAATCACCGGGTTCTTGATATATGATTTCAAACGGCAAACTATCCACATCACAATTTTCACATGGTTCATGTATCGAAAAGTGCCCTTTTTCAAATTCATAAGTCTGAAAATCTAAAATAAGGATAGCCAAATTCATTGAATCATTTTGTAAAGGCCAGCTGGATTGGGCAAAAGATTTCCTCTCTGACAGGAACAAAGAGCTGACAAACAGAGCCAAGAATATGAGATATTCTTTCATACTAACCTCCTTAAACCGCTTCTGAAACCATTGAGCGGTTTTAACAGCGAAACCTTTTGAAAGCCACCAATATATATTTGCATTATAGGTATTTACTTAAGGTGCGTAAATAACACTAAGCTTTTCATTTGGTTCATCTACAAAATATTCATAAACATTTATGATAATTGTGTCTCTTTTATGATAAAATTCCTCGTACAATATCATAATTGGACTCAAATTAAATGATAGATTCTTGTGTATCAAGGCCTTGCATAGGTCGCCATTACTATTATGTTGAGGATAAAGATTCGCTTGTACAGGATTGGATTCGAGAAATGCAGCGGGAGTCATAAACAATGCGTAACTGTGAGCCTTACACCCTCCTCCATGAGTAATACTAAGAGTAAGGGTGTCACCATTAATCTCAATAGCATTCAAATCAAATGGATTCAACTGAAGAGAATCTGGTGCTTGGTTTGTAATTTTTACCATAATTGAATCTTCGAAAGAATCTATCTCCGAATCCTCGGTATTTGAAACGGAATGGTCTAGGCATTGCATTAATTGAACTCCAACAAATAATGCAACAAGGATACCTATACACGCCCCCCAAGTTCTGTTTTTTAAATCAGTGAACTTCATGGTTTCCTCCCAATAAAAATATCATTTATCATTTATACTTATAGGAAGCACATTTGTTCTGAAGTTTGGTGACAGATTTCAAACTACATCTACCTGGGCAGAAACGATGGTTTCTTCATCTCGAGTAGCAAAGTCCATCAAGGTTCGATCAACCCATTTATTTTTATTTTCCCCTATCGTTTGGTAGAACCCTACTTTCTCATCTATAATCGTCTTAGAAATGTAGTTTGTATCGTTAGTAGTAAGAAAATGTGACCCTAATACGATATTTTTCCCGTTGAAATTTATATTCTCTACATATTTTCCAGTATCTACTAAGACGGTATCTTTATCATTTGCAGCATCAATCCCGGCTTGAATTGTTGGATGGTCTGATGGGACATTGATAATTGTTGCATTGGATATGGTAACGATAAATAGGCCAAGGACAAAACATTTGGATAACATTTGTAGAGTTGACATTATAACTTCTCTCATTTATTAGTGAACGAAATCAATATTTTAAAAACTACCTTGACAAAACCATTTTTTTCACCTGAACACACTTGTCAGCCTCTATTCTATAAAAATAAATACCGCTGGAAACTTTAAGACCTTTGTCATCTTTCCCATCCCACTTGAGGATATAACTGCCGGCAGATTTCTCCTCATCGAGCAATGTTTTTATTTCTTGTCCAAGAATGCTATAAATTGTCAGTGTAACATGGGAGTTTATAGGTAAATCAAATCTGATTGTTGTTTTGGGATTAAATGGATTGGGATAATTTTTCAAACTGAAGTTCTTTTTATCGGGGAGTTTCTCCAATACAGAAACCACTGTTTGATTTCCCAGAACCTGTGCCAGTTGAAGGGCGTCAATTTCACCGGAATTTGTACTGCCGCCATAGGCAAATCTCCCATGCGCTAAGTAATGAAGCCCTATAATAGAAAAACTAATTTTGGTGTCTTTCGTAGGATTTACAATGTGAACATCTCCCATATTTAGTTCAATTCCACAGATATCACAGATTTCAATACCATTCGCCAGCATGAATTTGATATAAATTGAATCAGATGGCGGTTCTTCATTATATTCCATAACAGGCAACCCGGCAATCGTATCAATCAATGCCTCAGCGACTTCCGCGCCGTCAACTAACTGATTTTCATTGCTGTCAGGATTGTTTATCTGGGTGCTAAAATCGTCTTCATAATCATCATTTAAGCCGTCGTTATCCGCATCGTTGGAAGTTGTTATTGAGAAATGAGTCGAATCATAATGAGCGAATATCTTTTTGAGTAATTCAATATCGACCCGGATATAGTTGGTGGTGTCCCCATAAGAGAAACTACCGTTTTCGAGAAAATGAAGTCCGAGATAGGGAATAGATATACTCAATTCTCGCATCGGGTTGAAAATATCTATGTATCCCATGTTGATATATTCTCCGCAAACCGGACATTCGACGACGCCTCTTGCACGATGTTCGATAATGTAGCAAGAAGAGTCAGGAGCCTCGTCGACATCAACATAAACAATAGGGAGGGAATCAATAATAGCCTTGAATTTTAATGCCTTTGCAGGTCCGGCAAAGCTATCTGGCGGAAAATAGTTTTCATGGACGCCCAGTAAAATTTCTTCCGAATAAATGAGATAATTATGATCCGGATCGTTTCCCGCAATAGGAAGCCAGTGCGGATTTTCGCCTCTGATATTTGTTGGAAGAACCGAAAAAAGCATGGATAGTGTAGCAACGGGTAGCAATTTTTTTAAAAGCCCTGGACGGTTTATACCTTGATCGGTAAAGATATCTTTGCAATTATTGTAAATCTTTTCGTAATAGGGCAGGAGGGAGGGCGTGATCTCACAACCCGGGCATACCCAATGAAATAGGATTTCCTGACCGCTTCTGTTATAATCATTTTTTGTATAACCATTTTCAGCATAGTTTTTTACACAGCAACCGGGATATCCAAATAAGAAACCTTCCGTAACGGTAGTTTCGTGATCCTTCCTAATGGGTGTTTTATCAAAGTGATTGGTGTAAAAATCTATATAGTTACTTGACTTACTGAAGATCAATTCACCAGTGGTGCGGCCATTCAGTAATTTTCTCTCTACCAACTTTGTTCTTAATCCCAGATTTTGGAGCGCTTTTATTTTTTTATGGTTAATGCTGCCTTCCCAACGACTCAGGGGTTTGACATCTTCTTTGGTCAGCAATGCTAAATAGCTTAAATCGAAGCCCAATTTTTTAAAAGTCTTCATAATTGACTCCAAGGATATTTCGTGCTTAAAATTATAATGGAAATGTACTTTTTACAGGCGTACAACATATTTCCCTCAGGGGATTAAATGATACTATTTCAACAATAACAGTTTATTGGTCAGTTTCAGGTCTCCGCTGTTCAATTTCACGAAGTAAATTCCGCTGGGATAGCGGGAAGCGTTCCATTGTATTGTATAGATGCCGGCGTCTCTGTTTCCATTGTACAGGTTTTCAACAAAGGCTCCGTTGATATTGTATATATCGATGCGAATATCGGACTGCTGAGGCAGACGAAATTCAATGGTAGTTACCGGATTAAAAGGATTGGGATAATTCTGTAAGAGCATCATTTTTTGAGGAATAGTGTTTTCATCTTCTTTCTCAATTTTAGAGAATTCATGATGAAAGAGATTATCTGGAGAAATTTCTTCATAAGTCGGCTGTGGTTCTGAAATATCCGTGAAACTCGCAACCCATTCTGGCATCGTGGGAGGAATATCTCCTGTCAGCATTTCACGCCAGGCTTCATCTGTCAATCGCTCAGCAATAGGTTGGGTAAATTCATAGTAGGAAAAGATGGCGCCACGAGTGATTCGAATAGTTCCACCTTCATTCACAATTACAAAGATTTCCAGGGGATAACCGACGCATTCCTCCAAACATCGGTCCGTATTAGAGTCTGTATGGACGTCCGCAATCACAGCCATATCGTCGGTATTGGTTTCCCAAAGTTGTTGAGGATCATTGCTATCGGAAACAAGATACTGCATAACCTTACCAAAGCAAAAAATATTTTCATATTCCGAGTCTGAAAGAGGAATATTTTCCAGTTCCTTAATTGAAATATCTCGCAAGAATAGAAGTAAATTTTCAAAGAGGTCAAGTTTGTCCTGAAATCCCTCAAGGAGTAGATTACGCGTATCCAATCCTTCCCGCGTAAAATGTACAAGACTTGCCAACCGGGCGTAGAGATGCGGATTAGGCTCTACATAACTTTTTGGTGGTTCTGGAGCGAAACCACACGGAGTCATGCTCTGTTTTGCATACAGAATGGTATCATGACGGAGTTCAGCCCAGGAAGCCAGAGCTGTTAAGAGTTCCTTATCCATCCAGGCGAGAGTTTGCATAAAGAATGGATAGCCGGCTCCTTTTTCACAAAGTAATGGCATGAGACTGTACAACCAGTTCCAATAAAGATTCTGTGCCCAAACTCCCGGTGAATAACCGGAAAATTCAGTTTTGAACTCAGCAATTTTTTCTGGATAATTCAGATAGGAGGTTTCTTCGTAGAGAGAGTCAAGCAAAGTATATGCTCGGTCTGATCCTAAAATCGCCATAATGTCGAGTCCTTTAGGCATCCAGCGTTGATGTTCTGGGGTGCCAATATAGGGGTAAATTAAATGTGCAAACATGTACGAATCAGGAATGAACCTCTGTCCCATAAATCGAAAGCCTTTGTAGGTAGTAAAAGTTCCGTAAATCCAGTTAGGTATTTTAGGCTCCGGTAATTTTTGTGTCTCTGTCATTAATGAGTTAAGGAGAGAAGAATTTGCTATACTGTCCGGAGAAAGATAAAGATAATTTGTACCATAGATTTGGTCTGCAATTTCTTTATAATCTCTGATATTTGGATCATCTGTCTTTCCTACGAAGAAGATTGTTGGCTCATAAATATCATCCCATAGATCCAGAAGAGGTTTACCATCAGCTTCGAGATCGTAGAGCATTTGTGTTAAAATTAGCGCTTGAAGCGAATGGCGATAGGCGATATCACCAAAAAGATCTGTCTCCATTGTAAAAATTGTCCAGCCATACCACATCATTGCCTTAAAATATGCCTTCAGTTCTTCGCTTTTTGTGTAGTGCCCCCTCGGCTGGAATTGGCTGTAGTCCAATTTTGAAAAATAACCAAATATGGGTGAAAAATGAAAACCGTCATGGTTCTCTATTAATACAAGTTCAGAGTCCACTAATGCAGACACGGTTTCAGGGACTATTGCTTCTGTTCCATTAAGAAGCTTTTTGGCAACACATAAAAACGCAAGATTTTGCCGAGCGGCTTCTCTGGTTTCGGGCTTTGTTGATTCAGTAAAAACAGATTCGGTTTGATTGATAAGTGTTTCAGTTAGAACGTCCAGCATTTCGATGAACTTTTGAACTTCGATTTCAGAGAGAAATCGATCGAAAAGAACGTGATATGTATGAAGAACTGCATCGGTAGTAACAAAGATTGGCATACCATCCCAGGTACACTCATTATAAATATCAAAAAGTTGTTTATACCTGCTCTTTTTAACCGTAAAATGGTTTTGTAAGAGAAGTGTCGAATCGGTTGAATTCAACATCCATTCTATCATAGAAAAGTTAGCAACATTGCTAAAATCAGGTTCGACAGAAAATGTCGGTACATTTGGTGTGAAATTTGCCGGGTATGGATGATATAGTCCAAAATCCGTTTGTACATCTTCAGTGATATTAGCAATCATTTGAGATTGAGCAAAAGCATTGATCCCAAAATTCCAAGTAATCAGGTAAATAATCACTCCTAAAATAATTGTAAATCTTTTCATTTTTACCGCCCTGCATGATTCATGCTTTGATCCTCCTTATGAGGATTAGTTTATAACTCAAGTTAATGGCAATTGTGAAAAATAGCAAATCCGAGATGAATTTTTACCATTGAAATTCAAATCCCAGATCCCAGCCGTAGGTTTCAAGGATATTACCGTTTGAGCGAATGTAGAGATTAGCGCCGGATGAGTGTTTATATACGACGCCTAAATTGACGGATGTTGCTCTGGTGAAGTCTTTAGCTGGATCGGAGCTGTACTCTTCATAGCGGTTTACCTCTTCATCGCTGACGACAAGCGAACCATCTTCCCATCTTTTTGTGATAATTTCAGGATAGAGCAGTTGTCCTTTTTGCTTTTCGTCATGTAGATAATACTGCAATTCACCGCCCAGTATCACATACAAACCTTTAATTACTTTGGCTTTTATACCGATTGGGATGTACAGGTTGTACTGCTGAGATTCCGATGTATATTCATAATATTTGGCATGGTTATAATGATATTTATCGGTATGGTCATCGTAGTAGCTGAATACGTCATAGGAATACCGATAGTAATCCGAAGTCTCATTGATCGTGTAATCATATTTTCTATTGTTAATCCGGATACCGCCGAACAGGGACCAGTCGTTTTCCGTGGTGTAGATCAGGGATGCAAACCATTTCCAGTTAGATTCCTTCTCAGCTCCGTCGCCCTGGTAATGTTGTCGGTGAGCGCCAAATGATTCCCGGCGTTGAAAATAAGAAGTCCCGGATTTATACCGGTCATAAGTTCGATCGGAGAAACTGGTGTCTTCAGCGGCTGTGGCAAATGTAATGTCGGTATTGCACCGGGAGTGTTTGAAAAAGCTGCGGAAAGTGACTTTTTCGGACAGATGTTTCTCAAAGGTTAGTGTTAATGTCGGTCTGCTTCCGTTGGTCTCATAGGATTTATCGCTATCGAGATTGTATTTGTAGATACTATAATAACTGGAGTCCGTATCTCGCTTCGACAAGGAATAGGAGGTGTCCAGAGATGCAGTGGTTTCTTCACTTTTGCCGGTCATTATTTCGAAATAGGCGCCAAAGCACGTCTTTTCCGAAGAATGATAAAGCAGACCAATTCCCAGGTTGTAATGATCGCCGGCAATATCCAGTTCTTCATCGCTGAGATCGGCAAATTTCGAATGGGGATAATTACCCCATTTTGAGTCGTAAAGATTACCGTTGCGACGATAAATATATTGTCCAACCCGAATGCCAATATCTAATCGGTTTGACAGTTTATATGCCGCGGATAATTCTGTCTGAGTACCACGGGCGATCTGTTGATTATCATCTACTTCCAATCGTTGAGGTTCCAGATCACCCCAGGCTTCCATGGATAGATAGGCATCTTTCAAAGCTCGACCGTAATCCCAGTAGTAGCTGGTGCGAAACGGACCGTAATCAAATATTGAGCGGCTGGTGACGGCAATTTTTAGTCTTGAATTGATCGGAAGCAGAACCGCCAGGTTGTACAGCGGTGATGTTTGAACGCCGGTCATATAGGTGTTTTGGTGCCATCTGGGCATTACGGAGTAGCTGTCCCCGTAATATACCGGACCATAAACCGGTGTACTTGTCTGTTGTGCGCCGTAAAAATTCATATCGAGGTATACGGAACGACAATTCAGGCGGCTTAGAAAAGCCGGGTTCCAGCTGAGATCGGCGTAATCATCGATCACCATACCGGACACATCGCCGGCGAAGATTTTAAGCTGGACGGTTTTAAAGTTCATTGGCTCCATGAAGTAAGGCGCGTCGGGTTTTCTGGAATTTGGCAGGGGAACATCTGAAAAAATTGGTGACACAAAAATGGTGATTAAAAGAAAAACCACGATTAATCTTTTGTAGGACATAATTGCCTCCTTTTTTAACCTGTTAAATCTAATTAAAAAAATCTTAAACTCATTTAAAAAGTCAGATATGAATTTATTTCATTTTCACACATTTTTTCACATCTATAAAATTCCCAATTTTCATTCTATAGAAATAGATTCCTGAACCTGCATTAGACGTATTCCACTCTACCGAATGAAATCCGCCGTTTTTATGCTCTCTGACCAAAGTTTCTATTAATTGTCCGGCAATATTAAAAACCTCAATAGTAGTAAAACCAGACTCCGGCAAATGATAACGGATTGTTGTTGTCGGATTAAATGGATTCGGGTAATTTTGATAAAGTAAAAATTCTGATGGCAGTCCTTCTCTATACTTCTCCTTTGTATCCATATCAGTGAGAATAACACCACCTTCACGATATACTGATAATCCTCCAAGCTGAGTTCCGATCCATTTATTTCCATATTTATCAATTGCAATAGTACTGATCCAATTACTTATCAGATTGGAATTTTCATTAGTGTACGCGACCCAATTTTCTCCATCAAACTTGGCTAAACCTGCATCGGTCCCGATCCATTTATTATCTTGAGTATCAGAAATGATACAGAAAATATAGTTGCTCGGAAGATCAGAGCTCATTGTATCGAATACAGTCCAGTTTTCTCCGTCAAATTTTGCCATGCCCTGTTTTGTCCCGATCCATTTATTTCCCTGTTGATCAATCATCAGGGCGTTGACATAGTTATCTGGAAGTTCTGAGTTAGCAGTGTCATATACCGTCCAGTTCTCTCCGTCATATTTCACAACTCCACCACCAATTGACGAAGACCATCCGGGTTCTCTTGTTCCAAGCCAGATATCTCCTTGTGTATCAATTGCAATAGAACTGACCATACTACCTGGAAGATAGGATTTATCATATTCAATCCAGTTTTCACCATCAAATTTAACCAATCCATTTTCTGTCCCTATCCATTTGTTTCCATCTTCATCAATAGCAATTGCATGAACTGAAATATGTGTCTGATGTATAAATGTCCAATCTGTCCCATCAAATTTAAAAAGACCACACTCTGGTCGTGAAATATGAGGTAGTTGCTGTAACCCAACCCAGATATTCCCTCCTTTATCAACAGTGATAGCGCCGATATTATTACCGGGCAATTCGGCGGTATTGCTATTATAGACTACCCATGAGGTTCTGTTGAATTTTGCTAATCCTTCCTCTGTACCAATCCACACATTATCTTCATTATCAATAGCGAGTGCATTTACATTGTTGCTGGGAAGGTCAGAAGTGCCTGTTTCATAGGTAATCCAGTTGTTTCCATCATATTCAACTAATCTACCATTTTGAGTCCCAATCAATATATCGCCTTCTACATCAATTGCAAGAGCGCTGATATGGTCATCCGGTAATTCAGAGTTATTAGCGTTATAAACTGTCCAGTTGGTTCCGTCATATTTGGCTAAACCATTCCACCAGGTCCCAATCCAGATGTTTCCATGAGTATCAATCGCGAGTGCACTGATTTTATTATCCGGCAGCTCTGAATTATCTGTTGTATAAACTGTCCAGTCAGTACCGTCGAATTTCATCAAGCCTTCATCAGTGTCCAGCCACGCATTTCCATTGGCATCAATAACGAGCGCATCGAGGTTTATCATTTCTGTCCAAATCTGAGCAATGTCATACACTATTGTCCAGTTTACTCCATTAAACCTCATCAAACCTCCACCAGTGCAGCTTGATGAATTGCAGCGAGGCTCAATTCCAACCCAAATATGGTCTTTTTCGTCAATGGCGAGCGCTGCGGCACAGCCTGTCGGCAGTCCATTATACGCTATCCAACTCTCCCCATCAAACATAATCAGCCCTTGTCCGGTTCCAATCCATATGTTTTCATTTCTATCAATAAGGAGAGAGTAGATATCATCACCTGGTAGGTTTGAATTGTCTGTATTATAGATTGACCAGTTTGTTCCATCAAATTTTACCAAACCACTATGCTGTGTGCCGATCCATAAATTATTCTGTCTATCTACTGCAAGAGAACGGACATAATTAGCGGGTAACCCGGAGTTTGTGCTGTTATAGTAAATTATTTCCCCTGAAGTTTTATGTAGCCTTATTAATCCTTCACCGCTTCCACTTACCCAAAGGTGAGTTCCATCATCTGCGATAGCGCTAATACTGAAACTTGAATTAGATGTATAATTGATCCAATCAATGTCCTGTGAGAAAAGAGCTATAGGCAATAGAATTAGTGAAATAGCTATGATTTCCAGAGGTGAAACATGGTGGTGTAAATTTGAAGATCGTTTCATGGTATAACTCCTTAATTATTGTTTCCCATATTTTGGGTATCATCCCGTGTTCTAGGTCTCATCCCAAAGTCCCAGCTTTGGGACGCTCCTGTTCCCGCTTGATCATGACATCCAAAGCGTAATTGATTGAATGATAAGCCATTTATCATTTTTTATAAGACATAATAGCCTCCTTTTTAACTTACCAAATCTAATCAAAAAATCTTAATCTCATTTAAAAAAGTTATGTTCACCTTGTGTTAAGTCCAATAAGAAGGATCCGTGATATATTGAAAATATCTATTAACGGACTTGACATAAGGTATCGCATCTTTTTTTATTATCCTTATCTTGATAAAGTATAAAATAAATTGATCACAACAAATATCACAAGTATGTTTTTGCATTCTTTGGTAAGACAAAATGTTCTATATATTCTGCTTTTCATATTATTCCTTAAACATAACGGACAAAACTCACCTGCGTAAAGTATAAACCGTTTACCCTTCAATTTCTTAAAAATCCTTCATAAACTCGCCAAACTCACCAAAATCGAACGGCCCTTTGCGTCAGGTGAAGCAGATTATAGCCCTCAGGTTTATTCAATTTTATAAATTTCATTGAAAGTGGATACCCATAATTGATTATTGTAACTTTCAATATCGGTGATAATCTCATCATCATAGGTAGTAAATATCTTGTTCCAAGAAGAACCATCATAAAAAGATAAAGTTGTACTAGATGTTATCAATTGTTCTGTTTTAACCGAAACAACATATACTCGACCGGAATTATCTATGGCTATGTGTCGAACTGTCCCTGAAATGATATCCCCAAATCGTTACTTATCTCAAAACCACTTAGATGAGCGGCATAAATGACATTTTCATTGCTGTTATCGCAAAAAGCGCCATGTACCTGAAGACCAAAATCCTTTTTGCTCCAGTTTATTCCTCCATCACTGCTAATCAGTATCCCATCATGGCTGGTTGCAACTAAAATAATATTGTTATTTAATTCTGATACTGATATGTCATTGACATAGGCAGGATAGGTAGAAAAATCATATACATTTCTTAATTTAATCCAATCTTTACCCAAATTGGTGGATTTGTAAATTGCATCGGTCGTGCCGACATAGATGATAGACGAATCTATGGGGTCGGATGTTATAACGGAAATATTGTTTAATCCGAATTGATAGTTAATTTTCTCAAAGTTAACACCACCATCCGTAGATTTGTATACGCCGTCATTATTACCAACAAATACAATATTATGAATTCCTGACGAAGTAGCTACAACTCTTGCAGGAGTAAATATTTCCTCCCACGATGATCCACCATCTTTACTTCTCATTACACCACTATTATTGTCACCGCTAGAATACCAGCTGAAATACACATAATTTGGATTATCGCTATCAATGGCAATTGACGAGATTATTGCATTTCCACGGAAGCCCAAATAGTTCCAACAACTCCCATAGTTAATTGATTTATAAATACCCCCATAATATGTTCCTGTATATAGAATTTCGGGATTGGACTTTGATATCTCAATACATTTAAACCATTCTCCATAAGGTCCGATTGATTCAACGGATGAAGCATGTAACTTTAAAACTAATATTATGGTGGTAATTACTAAGTTAGGAAAGAAGATAAACTTATATTTCATAACGTCCTCTCTTGTTTAAATCAATTAATGTATATGGCTAACATATTATTAACCTGCAATAAACACTCATTCATTTTTGGCTCCGCTGAAAATTGGTTTTTTTATTCTTCCCATATTGGTTCAACAATTTTTCCTATAAAAAGTATTGTCCCGGAATGTTGCTCGTGAAAAGCGAAGATGAACGGATGATTGACATGCATGATAACACCAGTTTCTCCAACCGAAGTAAACGATATTTCGACCGATGTGACGGCAGCTGCTTCGGTGCCCTCTTCGTTGACCTTGACGAAAGTTTTATGTTTGACTTCACTGATATATAAATTGCCGTCACTATTAATTTTCGTAAAATCAGCGAGGTTTTGATCAAAAGCGATAGACATTCCGAGTGCAGATAATATGTCATTTAGCGATATTTCGTATTCGAGTTTGAATTTTGGCAGATAAAAACTTACTTCCTGTTCTGAAAAACAGCCGAGCCAGGAATTCCAGGTATCATTATTCATCTGAGCGATTAGTGAATCGATATTAACTTCCGGTTTTGGGAGTAGAATTGTCATACTGAAACCGGCGTCGCCATACGGTAGATCGATTGCCTGAAACTGTTCATTTTCAAAATAATTATGATCGCATTGGTGGCTCATCATTTTGCATTCTTTTTCCGAGCCATCCGAAAGATAGAAAATGTCATCGGTAGTATTTTCCTCATCGAATTCATAAGTCCAAGTGCCTTTAAAGTAAATTGCATTAATAAGAAACATTACAGTTAGTGGATTAATTGGCTTGGCGACAATCTCCTCGATTTTTCCATTTGTATTTTCATCAACCCAGGCATTGATAATGTCAGCGGCGTCATCGCTACTGAAGTCAAGAGCGCGAACGACAGCATCGAAATAATCCTGATTGGTTGTCAGAAAATCATTTTCCACCGGAAATCCTTCCCGATACCAGATTGAATTTGCAATATCGAAAATTACTTGTGGATCGAGTTCGGTTAAAAGTTCAATTAAACTCCGGTAAGATTCGTTTACCTCTTGAATAGTCAAATCTCCGTATTCAAGGGTTTCGTGCATTGCTTCTAATGTAGTACTATCCGCACCGTTAGATGTCATTCCAAGAGCCATTGAGACGCTGAGTGGTGAAATAAAAATGTTTTTATCCTGTTCGGTCTCAACGATTTTCCCGAACAATTTCAATCCGAACTTGTTGTCTGATTCCGTTAATTTGATTTCGGCTGTTGTGAGATTACGGACAATATTTGCATGTGGATTTATAGAACTATCCGAACAATTTATAGATATTATGCAAATTGTTACGATTACAAAATTTAATAGTTTCTGCATAGCCATTACTCCTTGCTTATTTTTTGTTTTACAGATGTTTTAACATAATCAGATATACTTCCTGTAGGCATAAAAAGATTCAAACCAAGCTTGATCTGAGAGTCAGCAATTCCTTTGTAATTAGCCTGATACAAAACACCGGTATCTATCGAAAGCCATGTTGTAAAGAAAAATCGCACACCACCTATTGCAACATAGGTATGGGAAACCTCAATTTCTTTTGTATCCATATCATATTCGTGTTTGGAATCTGTTTTTATTTCAACCATCATTTTTGTTTGTGGATTATATTCGATCTCAAACCCTGCAAAACCACCGATCAAATTTTTCTGTTTTTCTTCCGGAACATCATTATCTTCCTGCCAGATATAATCAACAGCCATATCTTTAACCCGAATATCGGTTAACGTAAGACCGGAATGAATTTTTATTGGACCCAAAGGAAGTGTAGCGACTCCATACATTATTGTAAATCGCGTATTATATCCTATTGCACTCACCGCACATTCATTTCTTTGGGTACCTGCGTTGAAATCGTAAAAATCTTTATTGGAGTTTAGCGCTCTCCAATCGCTTCTGACATCTTTCCAATCGGCTGAGCTTCGTATAGAAACAGCTAAAGTAGGAAAAAAACTCAGACCGAACATATTTTCCGGTATTAATTGGATTTTAAATGCCGAGGTGGATACTGCTGGTGAGCCTTGAGAAATGTTGTTGATCAGTCCAACTGTACTGAATTCTACTTCAGCGATATTTCCCAATCCCATTCCCATAGTACCAAGAAATGACTGCTGTACTGCTACGCCGAAAGCGCCTCCGCCCATCAGGCTGATATCTTTTGAGCCGAGAACTCTTGCGGTTGGAATCGTAAAAAGTCTTGGTGGGTCAACACGCCCGGAGATGAACTTTTCCTCATGAAATCTTTGCTCATTTCGTTTGATTAGCCATGCTTTGTATTCATCGTCCATTGATTCGCCGCATGCGAGGCAGAATTTATTAGTAGAGGGATTTTCCTGATTGCAATTCGTACAGATCAGGAGAGTTTGGCTGTGTAAAACAATTGTGAAAAATAAGAGAAAGACAATTGTTGCGACAAATAATTTACTTTCTTTCATTTTTTTCTCCTCTCAATTAATATTTGAAATGAATATTGTTGCCTCATACTCTAAGTAATCTCGCTCTTCATGTTCATAAGGATAAGGGTCGAGTTGTAGTAGCGATAAACGGTAACCTAATGTATCGACGGTTACATGATTTATCGTATCTTCAAGAGCTACATATCCGTAAATGGGAAGTTTTATAAAGTTTGCCGCCTGTCCGGGTTCGCAAATCCAGACTTTTACTTCAGCAACACCTTCCCAGAAACACCTCAAATTAGTAGGACAACGCGAATCAGAGATAACTTTGCAGAATCCTATATCAAAATTATCAGGTTTTACCGTTACGCTCTCTCCGCATTTTAGAGTGAAGATTTCATTTATATTTACAAAAACATTTTCGGGTTCCTCATTATCACAGGCAACAATTAGTGTTAGAAACAGAAGCAGCGAACAGATAACGAGGAATTTTTGGTTAGAGTTATTCATTTTGTAAATCTCCACATTTTCTCTATTTAAGCTCATCGTCTTATTTTAGTAAGTCAAAATCCGTTCCAATTATTTTACAGAGGGGGGATGGACTTTTTAAGTGGATATGATTATCAGATATCTGATGCTTGTCTTAGATTTCTGAGGGTGAGATTGATTAATTAGAGTTCGTCCATAATGTCGGTTTTTTCGATAAATGGAAACTTGACTTAAGGCGATAGTCTTGAGTTAAGTTGACTTATTTCAGTGAGTTAGAAACCTTAAGTCAAGTCAGCTAAAGCAAACTTAACTCAAGGTTTCATAGTTTACCCCGTTAGATAGTTTGCACATTTTAAAGAACTTTTTATTTCATACTTTTTTATCTTACGGGGTTTACGGACAGACACTAATTAAACATTTGAAAACCGGTTGAAAATCTGAAATCTAAAATCGTTAATCTTTATTCGATATTCAAAATAATTCTAATATCAAGACTTTATAGACAAACTCTAATTAAACGAGTAAGACGTGATGGTTCTGTTTCGTCGGATCCTCAGACCTGACGGGATTCTCTATTGTCCTTTTATGCTTTTGGGACAGTCTTATATTTAATTATTGGAAATCCGGTATTGTAGCCCCGCAGACACGAACCATTTATTATAATATTGATTGCTGTAAACCGTTTCATTTTTAATATAGGCGACTTTTCCTTGAAGAGATATATTCTTCGTGATCGGTCGTTCCCATC
>JAUVYH010000087.1 GCA_030603165.1 Fidelibacterota bacterium | reverse complement strand
AAAAAACATGCCGTTTAATGGTTTAACCCTTCCGAAAAGCATTCCAATTCCTGGAGTAAAGAAACATATAAAAATATAGTCGGCTATCGGTTTGTTACGAGGTGATGTTTTAAATAATGCCAGATCTTTATTAAGCGCTGTCTTTGCGAACCAGGTAAATAATATGATTGCCAGAAGTATATCATCGATTCGGATTGTTATGCCTTCCCCGTGAGTTGTTCTGCTACCAATTTCCGGAGATAGCAACATTGAAAATATCAGTATAAATATTGCAAAATCAGTATTTATAAAGGTTAAAATTAATACACCGAGTCCAAGGGCGGCAACCAGCGCATAAATAGTATCTACTTTAACAAGAATAAGGGCGACAATTATTGAGACAGGGATGGCAATTAGAGCCGTAAGAATATTTGTTTTATTTTCTAGAAGATCTCTACCGGGCATTTGATAATTTTAGTTACCTTTTTTTTCTTTTTCAAAGAATTTTTCGTATTCTTTTATTTCTTTATCCCCTCTATTTTCCAGAATATCGATATAATTTTCATCATAGCTGTCTGTCTTGTTTTCCCGATAACTTTTTTCATAATCTTTACGCAATTTTGTTTCCCGCCGAACGGCAGAACCTCTGACTAATGCACGCGAAATTGACTCCTCCATTCTCATATTGCCGATCATTATATAGAACCACCGCGGCACGCCTTTGACAACAATCTGAATACCGAGAGCAACAATAAAACTTAAAGGGATAATTAAGTATAAAATCTTTTTCTCAACATGTTTTAACTTTCGATGCTTTTTCTTATGATAGTGGTAACTCATTTAATAATCACTTATATATAATGTTTAAGTGAAAGAGGACTTAGACGTAATGCATAAAGTAAGTGAATTGGAGACATCAACGCAGTTTTTCTTTTTCAAAGAGTTGTTGATATTCTTCAATTTCTTCTTTCTTTTCTCTTCGGTCTATTTCCTGGTAAATAGCGTCATCTGTATCTCTTTGGTTTTTTTTAAATTCTTCTAGTCCTTTTAGAAGTTCTTCTTTTGAGGCGCTCGTTGGTTTTGAGCCGTAGGTGGAACCGATAGTGTACGATTTATTGGTTTTGAAATTTTTTTCGGTCCTGAAGTTTGCATCTTTTGCTTTTTGGGCAGCATATCCGGCAATTATTTGTCTTGATCTCCAGGCTTCTTTATTTAAGAAGTCAATCGTACGATCAAAAAAGGCAGGAACGCCCCGGACAGTGATCTGAATTAAAATAGCCATAACAATCGCTGCAGGAATTCCATATTTCAGAACAAGTTTTTCTCCTCGCTGTAAACGTCGTTTCCTTTTTTTTCTGAAGTGATAACTCATATCGTATCTATGTAAATGGAAATATTTTGTTCCCTTATTATCTCAAAATGATCACTTTATCCGACAGATCCGGATATTGGTGTAAAAAGAGGTTAGCAATTTCTTCGGTAGAAAATGCTCCAACCAATGAAGCCGTCAAAGATCCTGACGATTTAGGATAGATAAAATCTTTGATATCGGGAAATTGGTTTTGATCTGCTTTTACCTGTTCTTTTGTTGTGTTGTCAACCAATAATATTGCAAAGGGTAGATTGGCAGTTTGAAATTCACCATCAAAACCTAAAAACTGCAGTTCCATCGCCTTTTGATTTGCTTCTTTTTCATTTGTAAAAGCGCCGTAACACACAATATATGATCGTGTACTTTGCCCCGAAAAATCAACCGTAATGTAAATCAGGTTCAGCCCATTTTCTATATACGAATTGACAGAATATTTTGCTGATTGCAGGGACGGAAATCTTCCCATTTTTATCGTATAAGGTGTCGCCGGATACAGTTGTTTAACAGATGTTGCTTCCTCGACAGGTGTTGATCTTGATCGGAATACAGGACGTTCTGAGATTGGTTCGATATACTGCCTTTCGGGCTGCCTCTGAATCGGTGTTGTTTGTTGTTTGACAGGTGGTTCTAATATTCTAACGGGTATTTTTTCTTTGATGCCGGGCGTTGTAATAAGTTCAATATTTTGTTGAGGAACAGCTTGTTTTTGAATACCGAATTCTTGTTGTAACTGTTTCAGTTCTGATGGAGCTTCGACGGATTCCAGCGGTTCCATAACGATCGCTTCCGGTACCATATCAAAAGTTGAGTCGATTAACGATTGAGTTTCAGTTACCACGGCAGGGGCGCTTGTTTGGGAGCACGATTTTATTTTATTGGTGACAATACAGCCGCCACCAATAAATACAGTTAGAGCTGCAATAGCGCCGATTACGCGCAATTTATGAATCTTATCAAAAATAGTGGCGTGTAAACTTTCCTGTTGATTGATGAAAAATTGATTTAAAAACTCTAACGTTTTGTTTTTAGCTACTTCCTGTTTTTTATCTCCGTATGAGTACTGATATTCATAACCATAGCGATAGTCTGCATAATCGGCGCTGATATCGGCTTTCATTCCATTAATAGCAACTCCAAGAACATCGGATTTTAACATTTCCAGCTGGTTTTTCGCCCGGCGGAGAGTTCCACGGGAAATTTTTCCCTGATAGTAAACCAGAACAACTGTATCTACTTTCGCCCCGAGTACCGTCGAGTCAGTTGCCTGAATGACCGGCGCCGAATCAAAGATGATCAAATCATACTTCTCTTTAAGGTCGCTGATAATTGAATCCATTATTTTCGATGCAATGATCTCCGATGGATTCCGTTCATGCTTTCCGGCGGTTAAAATATTAAGATACTCGATTCCGGGAATGTTATCGGTTCGAAATGTATCCAGAGCCATTGTACCCATCATCAGATCGCTCATGGTTCTGATAACATTATCTAATTTATCCCTGCGTAAGATTACATCGGTTAAGCCGGGTTCACGCTCAATACCAAAAAGCTTTGAAATTCTCGGTTTTCTCAGATCGGCTTCAACGAGGAGAGTATTCATGCCGATTTGCGCCATTGAAACAGCCAGGTTGACTGCAACTGTAGTTTTACCTTCACTGGCGACCGATGAGGTAATCATCATTGATTTATACCCCTTGTCGATCATGCCAAAGTGAATATTTGTGCGAAGAGCGCGAAATGCCTCAGCCATGGTCGATTTTGGGTTGTAATGAGCAACCAGGCGCGCCTGCATCTGAAGTATATCATCAGAAATGGGCGTATCGGTCTTTTCCATTAGTTGGTCTTTGATCTCTTCGATATCCACAAAGGGTACAATTCCAACAACTGTTGTTTCCAGGGTCTTTTCAATATCGTCGATCGTGCTGAAGGTCGTGTCAAGTGTTTCGGCAACGAAGGCTAATACAACGCCGAGAATGATACCGATTACCGTACCGATCGCGGTGGTAGGTCCGATCATTGTAGGATTGACAGGTCTTGTTGGTAAAAATGCGGGTTTTAACAGAAAGACCTCGTTAACGAGTTCAGATTGTTTTATTAACGCTTGCTGGTGTTGGACTTCTATCTGCTGATATAATTGTTTATTGATTTCTAATTCACGTTCAATATTTGTAAGATTAAAATCAAGAAGAGGAATAGATCTATAATCTCTGGAAAGTTTTTTCCACTTTTCATAAACATTATTTTCAGTCTGTACTAACGTTTCTCTAAAGGCTTTTATTTCTTGATCAAACCGCCTTTGTTTTGTCTCAATTTGCCTTCTTATATCTATAATAGTTGGATGATTTTCAGTGTAATGTTGCAGATGTTGACGTTCATTAGCGGAGAGTTGATTTAGTTGAGCCTGGATTGCTTTCAAGACACTGTTTTGGCGATTCAACAAAATATCAAAGGAGATAAAGTATATGTAATCCGGATTTTGATCGATTTCAAATAATATATTATCAATCTGGTTGATATCTGACCGAATTTCTTCAAGAGATTTTTCCGCTTCAGTAATTCCGGCGCCGAGGCGTGTCACAGTGCCTTCGAGTAAAAGTAATTTATTTTTATCTTTATAGGCTCTTACTTTTTGCTCTGCATTTTTATAATTATTTGCTGCAGCTCGAAGTTGTTTTGTGATCGCTTTTAGGGCTTTAATTGCTTTAGCATTTTTCATTTGAAAACTTTCTTCAATATATACCTTTGCTAAAGCATTTGCAAGATCGGATGTTCTTTGTGCATCATAATCCGTGACTCTGATATGTATAATATTGGTATAGCCCTCTTGTTCGGTTTTTATGCGAGCTTTTAATTTTTCAATAATAGTAAAATATTCCTTATTACTTCGAATTTCGGCTTCAGTGAGAGATGAATCTAAAAGCCCCATCACCTGCGCAGCTTTTTCAACCATGGGAACACTTTTGATTTCTTCCCCACGGGTTGCCATTTCATCACCGGCATACCAGCTAAAGCTTTGCATGTACATTCCGGTTAAATCGGTTGATTTATCAATTTTCAGGCTGGTAGTTGCCTGATACATCGGGGACGGCTTGTTCATCATTGCGAAAAAGAAGCTGAAACTGCCGAGCATGACAACCGTCACGATGACGATAATCTTCTTTTTTCTTATGATTCGCCAGTAATCTCGTAGGTTTAGTTCATATTGTGCTGCCATTTGTATCTCATTTACTCTTATTATGTAACAATCATATAAACCATAAGGATTGAAGAAACGATACTTATAAGGACAGAGACCGGTTGAAGTTTTTCAGACATTCTAACAAAAATCCCTCTTTGTCGTTTTTGAACGATAATACGGTCTCCATCCTCAAGGAATACGTTTCTGCTGTCATCGCGTTTAAATAAAAAATCCTCCATGTCAAAAATAACCGGTTTTCCTTGTTTCCTGGTAATGACTATTTCACGAAGGTCAGCGGCATCTGTCATACCGCCGATATTTGCCAGGAATTCCGCTAACTGTATATTGCCCTCTATAGGATATATTCCCGGTCGAAGAACTTCCCCAAAAACGAAAACATTTCTTGAACTTAGCTCAAGCATATCTACAGTTACGATAGGCTCGCGGAAATGCCGTTTTGCCATTTCTGCAAGTATGTTTTGGGATTTGTCAACAGTGAGACCGCCAAGGTGGACCAGTCCAAACAAGCGATGGAAAATATTCCCTTCGCTATCCACAATATAGCTTTCCGCTTGCGCGGGGTTTGTTTCCATCAAAGCCATCTCGTTGATAATTATTTCAAGAACATTACCGTACTGTAATATGTAATTTTTTGATAATCTGCCATATTTTTCCTGTAATTTAAATCGGGGAACGATAATTTTATCTTTATCCTTTAAGAAGACGTTATTTACAGCTTCATCGGTAAATAAATATCGTTCCATATCAAAGATGACTTTACTACCATCGTTACGGGAAATTGTAATTCGGGAGATGTCGGCTTCGGGCGTTGTTCCGCCTTTTTCAATGATGAACTCTGCTATGGTTGTATTCGGTTTAACGGGGAAGACGCCAACTCTTGACACTTCGCCGTATAAAATGACTTTTATACTGGTTTTTTCGATGACGCTGACCGCAACTCGCGGTTGTGTAAAGTAACGTGAAAAGTTTTCTGTTAACAACTCTTCCGCTTCCATAATCGTCATATCAGCGACTGAAACGATGCCAAGGAGTTCATGAAATATTGTTCCATCGGGTCGGATAGTAAAAATATTACTGCGTTCGATCGGATTACCCTGTGGACCAACATCAATATAAGAAATGGTGATTCTATCGGACGGTTGTAAGACGATCATTGCATTTTCTTCATCATAACTAAGTTTTGTTTCCTGGGCAAAAATCAGGACGATAGAACATAAAATAATCAGATAAGCGGCGTGTCTTTTACGTTTTGTATTCATTTGACCTTAACTAACTTCGAGTTTGGTGTTTATTATTTTTATCATTTTCCTAAAGATATGGATCAACCATATTAAAGATCGTCGGAGAAACCGGTGACTACTTTTGCCAATACGCTATTGGTCAGATAGTTTAAATCGATAGGTTTTGTGATGTAGTCAGCCGCCCCGTTTTTCAATGCTCTTAATGCAATTTCCTTGTCGGCAAGCCCCGTGATCATGATAACATCAATGTCTGCATGATCCACTTTGATTTCTTTAAGGAAATCAACACCGTCTCCGTCAGGTAATTTAATATCCAGTAAAATAATAGCCGGCTTGAATGTCTTGATCTGCTCTCTTGCTTCTGCCTGTGAGAATGCCCTGGCGACATTATAGCCCTTGTGAAGCAGTAAATCCTCTAAAAGTTCGACAATGTCGTGTTCGTCGTCAACGATAAGTATTTTTGTTTTCATAATCTTCTTCTCTCTAATGCAATTTAATTATTAGTATGTTCTTAGTCAATTATTTATCCATTTTTAATATCTGTAAAATTCAGTACATCCTTTTGAACAAATTGAGAATCGTTTATGTTGTTTAATGTGATTTCGATAATTCCGGTATAAATCGTTGTTCCAGATTTCGGTGAAAGGATGCTCAAGCACATTCCCGGAAGTAAAATTCATCGAGTGATACGGGCGCACGCTGCCATCAGGTAATATGTATGCGGTCATCCACAAGCTCATACAGCGATTTTTATAGGAAGATGATTCAAATTCAAACCCGGAATACCACCGACGGATTTCATTGCTATTAAAATTCGGAAAAAAACTGATATCAATAACAGACTTTTTTCGCTGAAGCTCTTCAATCTTTGATGTTAAGAAATCCACATCGATTTTAGGTGGATTATCCCGGGCAAATCCAATCCAGTCGGTGGGTGTCTGGTCAAAACGTTTTTCGAAGAAATCAAGGAATTGTCTTACAGTCGGCTTGGAGAGGAATAAAAGATGGTGAAAAGTCAGTCCCCTGGCATGAATATTTTCGGCAATGTTTATTGTGTCATCAATACTCTTATAGTTTTGCTCCCAAAGAGTACTATTTATGTTGATGATCGGAGTTTTTATTTTTCGCTTTTGTTTTAATTCATGAAGAATTTCAAAGCCCTCGATTGATCGTTGAAATGTACCTGGGACGCGCCTGATTTTATCATGGATTTCTTCCGGACCATCGAGAGAAAAGATTATTTCATCCAGACCCGAATCAATTATTTCCTCGGCATAGTTTTTTATCAAGGTGCCATTTGTTACAATGTTGCACCGCATTCCGGCTGCTTTGACGGCTTTGACAATTTCCAACCATTCCGGATGCAGCATGGGTTCACCGCCAAAGAGTGTAATATTCGGTCGAAAGAACCTTACATTGTCAATAATTGGTTTTATTTCATCCAGTGATAATCGCTGTTTCAACAAATCGTTATTGAATTCATTAAAGGCGCCATTTTCTCCCCATTGCCCACACATCAAGCAACGTAAATTGCATTTATATGTGAGGAATAGTGATATGGTTTCGGGCCAGTAACTTTTACCGTCAAATAGATGGTATGACAGGGCGGATTTAAATCGATGGGTGAAGTTTCGATATGCATATATCGGTTGAGAAAAAGATTTTCGAATTGCACGAATCAGATTTTTTCTTGGGATCATATTAAATTTCTATAATGTGATTTTAAACTGGTATGGTGATGTCTCACTTCCAATAATCATTGTATTCTTACCTTTATTAAGAACGGCTTTAAAATTGGATATATTACCTCCAATATTTTTTCCGTTTACAATAGTACCGAGACTGCTGCCACGGTCCAGTACATAGAATTGATTACCGTGTAAGTTTATAGACAGGTGATTTTTAGAAACATTATAGGGCATTTCATCTTCGATAAACATATCATTATCGACAAATATTGCATCGTAACGATGTGAACTTTCTCTGCCAATCTTAAACGGAAATTTTTTAATTATGAGTTCTTTTTTGTTTAGTATTTCTATTGCTTTGTCAGTCATTCCTGAAATTCTAACGATTTTTACTGAAGTATCTTCGGCTGCCGTACCGGATGTTCCGATTTTATTTTCTAATTGAACAACCAGATCGTTAGTCTGGCGCAATCTTTCAAAAAATGCACGCAGAATGGGGATTATGAAGGATTTTTTATCATCGAGCAAACCCATAAAATCTTCCCGGGAAATTTCATCGACGATAACAGGGCTTTTGGCAATAACTGTTGCCGAACGAGGTTTGTCTTCAATTAATCCCATTTCACCGAAGATTTCCTGTGCTTCAAGAGTTGCGAGGAGAAGATCTTCAACCTTGGTTTTTTTACGAACTTCAACGCGACCCTGCTTAAGAATAAATGCCGAATCGCCAAATGTTCCTTCTTTTATGATAATTTCGCCGGGATTGTATTGTATCTCTTTCATTGAATCGCTCCTTTTTGATTCGATTAAATATAATAAAAATTATGAATAAATTAAATCATTATAACGCTCCCTGAAAATTGCTCATCTTTTTTCTAAGTAATTGATATATAATGATTTTGTTTAAAAATGAGGATCAATTAATATTGTCTTCGATGTTCAATAACACATATTTTTTAATCTGTCATAGCGATCCATTTGGGATATTCCTTACCAAAGATTCACTATTTCCGGGAACGAAATATACAATCAAGTGGATACTTTTATTTTCGCTCTTTATTCTCATAATTCTCAAATTCTTGTAAAAATGCAAAGAAAATTTTAATTTCCTTTGTCTCAAGTTAAGTTTTAAATCCTTTTGCAATATTCACTTTCGCCGTACAGCCATCGATCCGTTCATAATCACCTACGTGCGGATCAAAGCGATAGTCTTTCTGCCATTCCTTATAATTGATGATAATCTCTTTGATCGCAAAGGCGATCAGATCTATTTCCTTATCGGTCAGAGTTGGGTGGAGGGAGACGCGTACCCAGCCGGGTTTGTCGCTCAGGTCGCCGTGATCGATCTTTTCCATGATCTTTCTGGATTTTTTCTCGTTAATATGCAACAGCACATGTCCGTAAGTGCCGGCGCAGAGGCAGCCGCCGCGGGTCTGGATTCCATAACGGTCATTCAATAAGCGCACAAAAAGATTATGATGGATGTTGAGGGAGTAAAATGAGATGAACCCGATGCGATTACGATTCTGTTTTTCAAGGATTTCAATCCCGTCAATGTGTTCAAGCTGATCCAGGAAACGGTTGGTTTGCCGGTGTTCCCGTTCCATTAGCTTTTCTACGCCCATTTCTTCCTTGAGCAGAATTGCGAGCGAGGCTTTGATCGCCTGCAGGAAGCCGGGAGTTCCGCCGTCTTCGCGAATCTCGATATCATTGAAAAAGCGATGCTTGTGCCAGGGTGTAGTCCAGGCGACTGTCCCTCCGCCGGGATGATCGGGAACAGAACAATCGTAGAGTTTTTTATTAAAAATAATGATGCCCGATGCACCGGGTCCGCCAAGAAATTTATGCGGTGAGAAAAAGATGGCGTCCAGCCGCTGCTCTTTATTTTTGGGATGCATGTTGATTGATACGTATGGCGCCGAAGCGGAAAAGTCCACAAAGCACAACCTGTTGTATTCGTGCATGATTTCCGCCATTTCGTGAAAAGGCGTGATGATGCCGGTGACGTTGGAACAGGCGGTAAAAGACCCGATGATCAGATTCCGTTCTTTGTTCATCTCCAGAATATCCCGCAGATGGTCAAGATTCGGCGTGCCGTCGGATTTTTTGCAGAGGATAGCGATATCGACACAACATTCTTCCCAGGTGGTCTGATTGGAATGGTGCTCCATGTGGGTGATGATCACCAGCGGACGTTCTTTCTCACACAGAGTTATTTTGTCTTTATATTTTTCCGGAATTCTTAAACCAAGGATACGCTGGAATTTATTTATTACCGCCGTCATTCCAAACCCTGCAAAGAGCAGGACATCATCTTCTGATGCATTGACGTGTCTCTTGATAATGTCATGAGCCTGATGATAGGCGGAGGTCATGATTGTGCCTGTGAGAGTACTTTCCGTATGGGTGTTGGCGACATAAGGACCCAGTTTGCGGGAGATGTAGTCCTCAATGGGTTTATACAATCTGCCGCTGGCTGCCCAGTCGGCATAAATGATTGGTTTCTTACCCGAAGGGAATCGATGTTTAAAACCATAGCCGACGACATTCCGGCGGAATTTTTGAAAATATTTCTCAAGAGAAGTTGATGATGTCATAATTTATCGCGTGTTTAATCTGTTCTTAATTACTCTGTCAGTAGAAAATATAAGAAATCCTTTGCATTTGAGTTACAGATTTTTCATGTATTTTAAAGTAAAATCCTTGAAATTTAACCTGGATTATTCACCCTGTTGGATATCTCTTATGTCAATTGTATCATATGTTAAAAAATATTTATCCAACGGGGTGAACCAGCAAAAATGAAAAAAGTGATTAAGTAAAAAGAGAATAAGTACTTACAGAAATTGTTTATAATTCACGTGCTCGTGAATTAATCAGGTTAGGAAATTTTCTTTACTCTGCGCGCCACTAATTTTCTGATCTTTTTATAACTCGGCGGCGGACCGGTGCGTACCAGCTTGTCATTAATATAAAAAGCATCGCTGATACCACATTTACGCATCACCTCTTTTTCGAAAGTGTCGGTTTCCCGGAATTCGACTTTATCCGGAAACTCATCAGCAATACGCTTTGCCCGTTCGTAAGTCAGATTCTGCGCCGGACACCAGCCGTTCTTGAAAAGGGTCAAAACTACTTTTTCGGCATTCAATCCCAAATCCATATCCTTTTTCGGCTTGATCCATGACGGCGGCTGAGCATCATTGGTAAAGGGTTTCCAGAGCAATACCTGACCGCCCATATTTTCAACTTTTTGGTAGCCATGTTTTTTGAACCAGGAAGCTTTTATCCAGAAGGGGAAGGCGATACCCCAAGCAGCCAGACCTTTGGCGCCGAGCTGTTTGACGTCTTCTTCAGCGGCTTTCAGCAATGCTTTTCCCATGCCCCGTTTTTGAAAGTTGCCGCGCCCTTTTTTATAACCGTGAACCCAGATGCAATTGATGAAGTACAGGTCTTTGCCCTCGGCAAAGGAATATTCGATTGGCAGGTAATGGATCATTCCACCGATGATGCCGTTATCGTCAGCGGCGAATTTTACACGAAGTCCTTTGTCTTTCATCTTATTGTACCAGATTTCCTTGTGATTTCCGGTTTCTTTCATTTCATCCGACCAGTCTTCCAGACAGACAAAATAGAGATCTTTGTTTTCGTCGTTCAGATCGATGATTTGCATAGTAATTCCCTCCGATGATATATTTCATTTTTGTTGTTCAATATATCACAGAATAATGAATATGGCAATATTTTGGTGATGGTTCGAAATAAATGTAAGATTATTGATGTAATGAAGATAAAAAAAGCCTCCATTATCGGAGGCAACTTTGTAGCGGCGCAGGGACTCCCAGCCTGCTCCCGACCGAAGGAAGGGCAGGCGCTGCGCAACGGCACTTAGCTCGGCTGTAGAAAAACATTAACCACCGCCTGTCCCCTTGGGAAATTTATTCGGTGGGCTGTAAAATACGCTTTATCCGACTTTAGTCGGCTTGATTGTTTACTTACTTAACATAATGATATTGTGTCGAAGACATCTTTGAGATAACGAATGGCGATGTCAATCTAATGCTTATATTTATCTGACAATAAAGGCTTGACATGAGTTACCTTATAAGAATATTAATTTCAATATATAACGACACTGAAAAACAAAGCGATGACCAAAAATGATGAATTAATGCAAACAAACAGCACCCGAGACAATACAGATACAGATTTTAGGTGTTTTTCGTTTTTATAGCATGCTAATGAAAATACTGTCAACCAATGAAATTCTTGATTATTACGGACAGGAAAGCGCCGAATTATTCGAGAACAAATACACATGATAGACCCAGAATTTAAACCGGAACTACCTGGTATATCTATCTTATAAAAGTATTTTTTAGTAGTATATTATCGGCAACCAACAGTATATGTTGCCGGTAATATATATTCTTTGATTTTTCCGCAGGAAATACTATATTAACGGCAACTATTAAACGGAGTTGCCAATAATATAATGAAAGACAATAAACAGAAATCAGTAATTGAATTAATTCGGCAATTTATTGACGGGAAAAAGTACTTTAACGACAAAGCCCTGAAAAGATATCTCCAGGTTGAACAAAAAAACTATAATAACCAAACCGTGAATCAATATTTAACCAATTTAAAGAAGGGTCAGGAAATATTTAGTTGTGGGAGAGGGTGGTATTCAACAATTGAAAAACCATTTTTATTGGATAAAAAACCGGTATTAGATCCGGCACAATTAATCCACCAAAATTATCCATTTCTGGAATTTACAGTATGGAGTACGCGACAGATAATTAGTTATTATCATCATTTACCTTTTAAATACATGTATTTTATCTATACAGACCCGGATGCATTTGTGCCAATATTTGAATTTCTGCTAAGTAAGGGATATACAGTCTATAATAATCCTAACAGACAGGTAATTGAAAAGCACTGGATTCCTGATGTAGATACGGTCATAATTCGGCCATCTATTTCAGAATCACCTGTTAATGGGACAGAAATCTGGAATACCGCAACAATAGAAAAGATTTTAGTTGATCTGTATGAAGAGAAAGATAAACTGTATTTAATGGATGGCTCTGAATTCAAGCGAATATTTTACAATGTAATTTTCTCAGCCCGTATTAACATACCTGTATTGCTCAGATACAGCTATCGTCGCAGCAGGGGCAGAATACGGAAGGAATTTGAAAAACTGCTTTATAGTTATAAGGGAGAACGGGGAGCTGTTTACGATCGATTTAAGGTGATTTCATGATTAGTAAGAAGTGCTTTCAGAAAGACTGGATTCTTGGTTTAAGGCAAAGCAGATTTCCTAAAACCGCGCCCCAATTGATTGAAAAATCTATCTATGCTTTTGAACTGCTTGGATTATTGACACAATCCGGCAAAAATTCTGTGTTTAAAGGTGGAACTTCATTATTGCTGTTAGTTCCTGATTTTGATCGGTTTTCAATTGATATCGATATAATTGGGCAATTTTCCAAAAGTGAATTAAACCGGCTGATTCAGAAATCGGTGTTTTTCCAGGTAGAGGAAAATGTTCGAAAGGCGTCTAATATTCCTAAACAGCATTTTAAATTTACCTACACATCTATATTCGGCAAGAAAGAATCGGTATTGCTTGATATATTAAATGAGAAAGTGCCGTATAAAACACTAAAAACTGTACAAATACAAACAGACCTTTTCGAGGTTGACGAAAATCTCAATGTACAAATTCCAGTAATTGATGAAATATTAGGTGATAAATTAACTGCTTTTGCTCCTCATACAATTGGGATTCAATATGGAATAGATAAAGATACTGAAATTATTAAACAGCTGTTTGATATCGGTCGACTATTTGATCATATCACGGATATTAACTTGCTAATTGAAGCCTATCAGACAATATCAAGACAAGAGAACTTATACAGAAATAATCGTTTTTCATCTTCTGAAATCCTTAGAGATACGTTTCAGACAGGGATAAAATTATGTAATATTGATCTAAAAGGATTTGTTGAGGATGATGAAACAAACGCACTTCGCAACGGAATTAAAACAGTTGGGGGCTATTTATTCAGTGGCAGGTTACCTTTTGAAATGGCAAAAATATTCGCAGCAAAGGCATCATTGTTAGCAAATATTGTTCTTGTGAGCCAAAAGGATTTTGATATACAACAATTATTGTATTCACC
>JAUVYH010000214.1 GCA_030603165.1 Fidelibacterota bacterium | reverse complement strand
CTACATTATCCTCCTTTTCTATAGGATAATATACAAAAGTATTTTTATATTATCAACGTATATCTTCTTTATTATCACGGTGTTGTAATTTATAGACAGACTCTAATTAGTTTAGAACGTTAATCTTTGAGATTCGTAGGTTATTTGCCTGCCCCGCCTACCCTGCCTGTCCCATAGCAAAGTTTACCCTGTGAAATGGTTACTCTGTAAAATGCGAAGAATATTCTTGACTCATGAAATGCGGAGTAATTTTCATGGGACTTGTCCAGGTTAGGAAAGTTGAGATGGAAAAAGCCTTGTTTCATGAAGATTCCAATTGACCTCCCCTTTCCGAAGGAACTCCCGGTGGAGCAATCCCCTCCTTAGCAAAGGAGAGAAATAAGGAAATATGGGTAATAGGGGAAATATTGATAAGATTTCTAATATATCAGAAACCAGATAAAATCTACCAAATGAAATCTTATACTCCTTATATCCCTATACCCCCTCCCTGAGCTTCTGCGGGGAAGGAGAGCGTATCATCTCGACATAATATTAGGTACAGCGCTAAAATTTCGGGGTAACTTAAGGATTCTGTTTGTTTTTATTGCCGGCGCTCTTAAATTTTTAAAGAGACTTTGATTTGTTAATGAATGAAATACCGGATAACAAAATGAATGATAATGAACTTCACAATCAATCTAACTTCGAATTGAAAGCCTATCGCGCCCGTTGGATTTTACCGATTTCATCACCACCAATCGAGGATGGCGTCATTATTGTCAATGGTGATAAAATTCAGTCGATTGGTTCTTATGATAGTTTTAATAATAATTTACCGTCAACATTTACCGACTTGGGTAATTCGATTATTTTCCCGGGATTTGTTAATGTTCATACCCATCTTGAACAGGACGAACTATCTGATCCTGTAACAGATATGTTTCAGTATCTCAATATTAGTGAATGTACTCTTCGGGAAATGTCTGAAGATCAACGAAAAGCGGTCATTCGGCAGAATATTGATGAATGTTACAAGTTTGGCACTGTGGCGATAGCGGATTTTTCGTCCGATGGATTGTCCGGTTACGTGTTATTGGACAGTAATCTTTTTGCCCGTGTATTCCATGAATTAAATGGTTTTAAAAATTATGAAGCAAGTTCAATTTTCCGAAAACACCAGGATTTGATTTCTGATTTTCCCTTGATGAAAAAAACAACTAAACATTTGGCGCCGTCATTAACCTGGTCAGTATCTCCGCAGCTATTCAAAGAAATTTGTGTTAATGAGCGTCATATAGCCATTCATATGGCAATGACACCCGCAGAACGGGAATTTATCCTTCACGGAAAAGGTCAGATACGGCAATACCTGCAGGCAAAGGAGGATTTTGACTATAATTGGAATGCTCCTAGATTAACACCTGTTCAATATTTTTTCAGTAATCACTTTTACGCCCGGCATAATATATTAGTGCATATGGTTCACATCAGCGATCGGGATATCGATATTATAAAAGAGACCCCTGCAAAAGTAAATATTTGTCTATGTCCCAGAAGCGCTGATACTTTGAATCTTGGAAATGCACCGGTGAAAAGGATACTCGAAAAAGGTGTAAACATTTGTATGGGTACTGAAAGCAGATCTTTGGTTTCAGACCTGGATATGAGGAAAGATATCATAAGTTGTATAGATAAAAGTGGAGTGACACCCGAAACAGCCATAAAATTTGCTACTTTAAACGGAGCTTATGCGATCGGTTTTCATAAAGAAGTCGGGAGTCTTGATGCCGGGAAGTCGGCAAGGTGTTTAATTATTAATGCCCGGGATTCCGGAATTAATGACCCCTATTCCGAAATTTTAGATGTTTCCCAACCTGTCAGATGGTTAGGTGAATAAAAAATTCACCTGCATAAAAAAGTTGTTTCAGATCACAAATAAATATTTTTTTGTTATTTTTGGCTGTTTGTAAAAAATAGTGTTGATAATGTTAAAAATAATTCTTATTAATAGATGTGGCGCAAACAATATTTTTTACCGCTAAAACATCACATTTTCAAAAGCCCGGAAAGATGCCTGCGGATAATTTGCATCCTTTTTGTATCTCCGGTATTCAAATAATATGTGTTTCATGTCGAGAATTAAATAAATTTTCATTCAAACCGAGGAGTAACCATGATTAAAGACAAAGTCGTCAACGAATTAGTTCAGATGTCATTAAATGATTACCCTATAACCAGCGCTTATTTTTCAGTAACCAATAATAGTGGAAATCGAAAAGCGCACCTGGTCGAGTTCAAGAAAATGATTCGATATAAAAAGAATACAACATATTTTAAACAATTATCTGAATCCGAACAGGAATCAGTTCTAACGGACTTTAAAAAAATTCTTTATTGGCTTGAAGAAGAACTGGACACCTCAACATATATGAGTTCCATCTGTTTCAGCTCCGACAAGTCGGGATTCTGGAAAACAATCGACCTGAAAATACCGCTCACAAATGAATTGATTGTCCAGCCAAAACCCTGTATCTATCAACTGACGAAATTATTCAGCAGTTACAGCCGATACGGCGTTGTTCTGGTTGATAAATCGAAAGCACGCATTTTTGAACAGTCTTTGGGTAATTTTAAAGAGCTGTTCCATGTCGATGATAATTCTCCCGATACAGTCAAAGTCGGTGGATTTAAGGGAAGACAGGAGCGAAAAGTTGAGCGGAATATACGTCAGGGCGTGATGCAACATTACAAAGAGGTAGCCCGGAAAATCTTTGATTTGAACAAATCACACAATTTTAACTGGATTGTCCTGGGTGGTCGTAAAGAGACAATCGGTGAATTTCGTAAATATTTACATGATTATGTTGATACAAAAGTAGCCGGGGTGTTGGAACTCGAACCGTCCGCTACGTTAAGTGAGGTATTTGAAAAAGTCCATGAGGTCGGCAAAAACGCCAGGTTGGAATTTGATAAGAATTTACTGGAAACCTACAATAATAAAAAAGAAGCCAACCAGGCTATTGAAGGGATTAAAGCAATCCTTCCTAAAATTCGTGATAACTGGATCGATACATTGATCCTTCATGAAGATTATCAACAAAAAGGTGTTTTTTGCCGGAAATGCAATTACATCGATCTCTCACCGGCTGTCGAATGTCCCGACCATGGTGGTCCCCTTGAGAGGACTCATAACATCGTCGAGCATATTCTTCATAACATCTTGCAGCAGGGCGTGAACATTCATTACGTCGGTCTATCGATGAAAAAGTATGGAGAAATTGCGGCGATTTTACGATTTCCGATAACTGGGTGACCGCAATATCATATCGCCGAAAATGCAAATAACCATGGTAATGGTTTGTTGAAATTTAAAGACTGAATAGACTTCAATTAAAAATTTAAGTAATCTGTCTAACTTGCCTATTCTCATCATTTTTCTCATCATTTTTTACTTGACATTATACCGAGAGGGGGACTATATTTTTCTGAATGCAACGCCATAGTGTCATATGAAAAATTTAAGACACTCTATACCCGAAGGTGTGTGACCATGAAAGTCAAAATATTTTTTGCGATTTTTCTTCTTTTTCCTTTCTTTTTAAGTTGTAGCCTCTTCCGCTCAAGCCCCGTGGAAGAAAGTGAAACAGCGTCTCTTCAATCTGCTCAGCCGGCAGGTGAAACTCAACAGCAATCAACCGTTACTGAGGCACCGGGCCAAGCGTCGTTCCCATCGACCCAGCGAGTGGCGAGCGCTCCGACACAGGCAAGCAGCGCTGACCAGAATTATGTTGTTAACGAGTTGACCTTTGAAGTAAAAAAACTGTCAGCCGAATTAAAACATGTGCGTGCGCAGCTCCAGGATCTTCAGGCTAACAGCCAGATGTGGATGAATCCGCTGGCAATGTACGATAAGGAAATTATCACGGATAACGGCACGTCAATATTCGGTAAGATCATCTATCAGGATGATAACATTGTCAAAATCGAAACATTGATCGGATATCTTGTTTTGGAGAAAGCCAGTATCGTACGGGTCATCACTAACGTTCCGGAAGAACCGGTACAGAAGTATATTCCCGCGGAATTAGCCAGTGACTTGAAACAGGGCGCTCAATATCCACAGGCGCCTTATATATCTAAAACCACTCAACCTGCACAGATGCCGGAGAGTGCGGCTAAAACACCAAACTGTGTGCTGGTTGGTAATATAAAAGAGAGCAAAGATCGATCCGGGAATACGGTGTTTTCCGGTGAAGTAAAAAATATCGGAGCACGACGGGCTGATTTTGTCAAAGTGAATTTCGTTTTCAGAAAAAACTGGAGCGGCGATACAAAAACACGTACTGCATTTGTGGAAGGAACATATTTTACTTTTGAAGATTCAGGAATAACCACTAACAATTCACTTTTACCCGGCGCCAGTGGAAATTTTGAATTAATCATTCCAAAATCCTTCGGAACCTTCATCGGATATTCATATACTATCGAATGGGAGCAATATCAATAATGATTCGAATCATCAGTCATTTAGCTATCATTATTTTGCTTTTGGCTATTGTCAGTTATTCCCAGACCGATACTACTCAGACTGATATATCTACGAAAAAAGCGGAATTGAATGAAAAAAATGTCGAGGTCCTGGAATTACAATCCGATCTGAGTATCCATGACAACGAACTTCAATATATACGTGATGAAATCGAAAAATTAAAGCAATACAATAAACACCTGGAAGATTCACTGCTTGCCAAACAAATCCAGATTGATTCTCTGAAAAATCAACAAAACCAGGTTGAAAACTTTAAGTTGATTGTAAATACTTTTAAAGATGATAAAGTTTT
>JAUVYH010000210.1 GCA_030603165.1 Fidelibacterota bacterium | reverse complement strand
CATTTTCATTCATCATAACATAAATATTTCACTATTATTTTTCAATCATTAACTCTTCCTTCCTAAATCGTTCCAAACAGTAAAAAATGAAAATTCCTATACAATCAAGGTATTTGATGAATGAAGTTACCCCGAAATTTTATTGCTGTACCTAATATTATGTCGAGATGATATAAGCTCCCCTTTTCCCGCAGCTCTGGATATAGGGGGTATAGGGATATAGAGTATAAAGGGTATAGGGTATAGGGATATAAGGGGTATAAGATTTCATTTGGTAGATTTTACCCGGTTTCTGATATATTAGAAATCTCATCAATATTTCCTTATTTCCCCTATTACCCCTATTCCCCTATTTCCTTATTCCCACTATTTCCCATATTCCCTTATTCCCCCTATTACCCATATTCCCTCATTTCCCTCCCGTGCCAAGGAGGGGATTGCTCCACCAGGAGTTCCTTCGGAAAGGGGCGGTTGATTGGAATCCTCATGAAATAAGGCTTTTTCCATCTCAACTTTCCTAACCTGGACAAGCCCGAACCAAAAAATAACAACAATATTTTATAAACGCAGAGGCGCAAAGGTCGCAAAGGTACGCAGAGTTTACCCCATGTAATAAGAAAAGACAAAAATAACATAAAGGCGAATTCGCCCTGTGTAATAATCAATACAAGGATAATGGCTAATAAAAAATGGAAAAATATTACACGGGGTAAACGAACTATTACACGGGGTTTATCAGAAAACTTTATCCAAAAAGTGTTTGTCTTAAATGTGTCAGCATTTTCGGTTTGGATACATGTTTGTTATACATTTAATAATTTTCTGCGTCCTCTGCGCCTCTGCGTTAAAATTTTCTTTACCCCGTGCAATATGTTGATTTTCTTTTTGTCTGTTATACTTTTTTTCATTTATTACACGGGGTGAACCCTTTTAATATTCTTTTCACTAAAGTTAAAGTACGCTTTTTACCGTCGGGAATCCAAGATTTTATCCCGACGCGTCGGGATAAAAAAATGACTAATAAGAGAATAAGTTACTATTCCACTTGTCGATGTGTTTTATCATCTTAAAACACAAAATATTGCGCTATAAGGGATTTCCAATTTCGGGGAATATTCAGATTTGATGAATGATAGCGGTAGTATTTGTGAAAATTAAACATTACGAGTAAATTGTTTTTGTTAAAACAGGTTCTGTTGAGATTTTTTAGATGATTGTATTGTATATCGAAATAGCGCTGTTGTTGATTCTGTTGTTCCTTTCCGGGTTTTTCTCTGGTTCGGAGACCGCTCTTTTTTCGCTGAGCCGGGTTCAGGTGGAAAAAATCGTTTTATCGAGAGAGAAAAAGGGGAAGTATGTTGAAAAGTTACTCGAACGCCCAAGGCGGTTGATCATTTCTATTCTGCTTGGTAACGAATTTGTGAATATTTCAATTTCATCAATTTCAGCGGCGATAATAATTCATTTGCTCGGCAGAGAAAACCTCTGGATGAATATTGTGATTGTCTTACCGATCCTACTGCTGTTCGGTGAAATCACACCCAAGACAATTGCGATTAAAAACAGTGGGCGGTTTGCGTTGTTTGTCGCGGGACCGCTAACGCATTTTTCGAGGATTATTACCCCGATTCGATGGTTGATCCGGACAATTTCGGATCGCATTGTCAATCTGTTTATCAGCGATTCTTCACGCACAGGCAGTCTTCTCACCGAAGACGTCATTAAAACGATTGTCGAGGAGAGCGAGAAAGAGGGCGTGATTGACTCGCTTGAGCGGGAATACATTTATAAAGTTTTTGATTTTGGCGACGCCCGGATGGATGATGTTATGACGCCCCGACCAAATATGTTCTATCTGCCGGAAGAAATGCCGATTGCTGAAATGATCCGGGAGATCAAGGACAAACATTTTTCCAAAGTGCCGATCTTTCGTAAAAATCACGATAATATCATTGGAATATTGTTTGCCAACGATCTCATTGAATTAAATAAAGATGAAATTACCCAATCCGAGAAAACCCTGCAGAAAATTCTGCGGAAGCCCTATTTTGTGCCGGTAACAAAGCGCGCCGATGAATTGTTTCAAACGTTTCAACGGCGCAAAATATCAGTGGCAATCGTTCTGGATGAGTATGGCGGTGTTCAGGGGCTGGTCAGCATGGAGGATCTGCTGGAGGCAATTTTTGGTGATATTACCGATGAGTATGAAGAGAACGGTGATCAGCATGAAAAGATTGGCAAACACCTTTTTCGTATTAATGCCAATATGACCCTTGGGGAATTCAATGAGCTGATGGATACAGAACTTCTATCCGACGAAGTGGATACGATCGGGGGCTTTGTTTTTGCATTGTTTGGCGAGCTGCCGCAAGTGAAGTCGAAAATAGAGTATCAATCTCTGATCTTTACTGTGGAAAAAATTGACAGTAACCGCATCGAATCATTAATGGTGAAAAAGATTTAATGTCCAGTATTGTTGCCATAATTGTCATTGTGCTATGTGTGATCGGGGAAGCCTTCTTCTCCGGCGCTGAGATTGCGCTTGTTTCCGTAGATCGGTTTCGGATAAGACATTCCGCGAAAACCGGGCATAAAGCCTCCCGGCAGGTTCTGGAAATGCTCAAGAAGCCGGAGTGGATTCTCGGCACAACTCTGTTTGGTACAAACTTATGCACAGTTACCAGCACGACTTTAGCGGCGTCACAATTTTATCTTTGGCTCGGAGCTATTGGAGTTCCCGTTGCAATAGTAGTGATGACGTTTGTCAATCTGATTTTTTCCGAGATTGTACCCAAGAGTATTTTTCAACAATTAAGCGACCGGATTACGCCGCGGATCATTTTTGTTCTGCGTGTTTTTATGGTGGTTTTGTTTCCGCTGGTGTGGCTTTTTTCAAACACGGCGTCACTGCTGGCGGCAATTTTCGGCGGTGTCAAATTAAAAGAAGAACACAGCTTTATCAGCAGGGAAGAACTCAAATTGCTGATGAAGATGAAGCATGATAAGGGAGATGTTAAGCCGACCGAACGCAAGATGATCAACCGGCTCTTGCATTTTACCGAAACCGATGTCGGTGATATAATGGTGCCGCTAATTGACGTGGCTGCCCTGAGCGAAAAAGCCAATATCGGTGAAGCGCTTGAGCGATTTGTGCAGACAAAACATCGCCGGTTGCCGGTTTACCGGGATCGTATCGATAAGATTACGGGAATTCTTAACAGCTTCGATATCCTGGCAGAAGATCCGGCGAAAAGCATTAAATCTTTTATTCGTTCCGCCTACTTTATACCGCCCGCTATGGGAGCGGCTGAACTATTGGAAGGATTGCAGAATAATCGAAAGAGTATGGCGATTGTGATAGATGAATTTGGAGGCGCCGAGGGTATTGTAACGGTAGAAGATATTCTCGAAGAGGTTGTTGGGGAAATCGAGGATGAATACGATGAGGTCGAGAATTTGTATGAACAGCAGAAAGATGGTTCTATTATCGTCAATGGCAGAATGCCCGTGGATGATCTCAACGATCGGTTCGATTTGAAAATTCCGGAAGGCGATTATGAAACAATCAGCGGCTTTATTATCAATAGAATGAAGCGGATTCCGAAGGTTGGGGAAAAGGTACAGACGCCGGGCGCTGTCTTGACTGTTTCCAAAGCCACTAACCGTATTATATCGGAAGTCATGGTTCGGTTGGTATCTCCGGTAGTAGAATAAAAATATTTAATTGAATAAATCTATTTGGGAATCTAAATTACATTGGAAATAAAAATAACTGAGGATAGATATGTTTAATTGCATGAAAAAAATTCTCCTGTTTGTAATTTCTATAAGTATCCTCTCTCTTGCAGAAGAGAGCGTTACAATAGCCGTACTAAAGCTTAGACCAAGCGGGCTACAAGAGTCTGAGGCTGAAATATTGACAGATTATGTGCGCTCTATTTTAGTTGAGACAAATCTTTTTCAGGTAGTCGACCGAGGTAAGATGAACGAAATTCTTAACGAACAGGAATTTCAGCTTTCGGGATGTACATCAACCGAATGTGCTGTTGAAGTTGGGAAATTATTAGGCGTCCAAAAAATGCTCACAGGATCAGTTGGTAAATTTGGAAAATTGCTTACCATTGAACTAAGGATGATAAATATCGAAACAGGTAGAATTGAAAAATCATCAAGATATAACTATGAGGGACCAATTGAGCAATTATTAACTGAAGGCATACAAAACGCTATAAAAAAATTAGTTCAAGTTCATAAACTTGAAGATGAAGAGGAAGTTATTCAAGAAGTGGTTATTGAAGAAGAGATCATTGAGGAAGAGGTGATTGAGGAAGAAATCATCGAAGAAGAACTGATGGAAGAAGATATCTTCCTCGAGGAAGAGGAAGAAGTGATCGAAGAAGAGGTCGTGGAAGAAGTAGTCGAGGAAATCGTGGAAGAACCCGCGGAATTCAAACCTGGCTGGACGGCAAAAGTCTATGTGAACGGCGGACCGATCGAACCCTGGGGCGATCCGGGGACAGGTGCTATGTTCAATATGGGATTTAAGGGACAATTAGGCGCCCAACTAAATATCGGGAATTGGCTGGCACTTCCTTTAGTATTAAAACCGTTAACCGCAGAAGTAATGCTTGGCTATACAATGTTCAATGGTAAAGATTGGAATCCCGATGAATCAACATCACTAATTTCTTTTACTGCCATGGGTAGATATGATTTAACCGATTTGATTTTACAACTTATTGGTTTTGAATACCAAGCGCTCGGTATTTTCGGCGTGGCTGGTTTCCAGCTTAATTCTCAATCATGGGATATTCCACCCCGAGAATTTGATCCGGTATTATCTTTAGGACTAAATCTTGGCATTGGTGTTAAATACAACCTGATGGGAGTAGTTGGTAAACCGGTGGAAATCGATCTACGCTTTACACAAGGCGTATTCTTAATGGGAGACATCATAGATAAAGATGGTGAACCATTTTATACCGATGGCAG
>JAUVYH010000209.1 GCA_030603165.1 Fidelibacterota bacterium | reverse complement strand
CATAAACAGAAACCGCCAGTGCATAACATGGTGCATAAGCAATTGCTATGCAAAAGCTTATACACTTAACCGGTATTGTAAATTGGTCGCGTTTTATAATAGAAATCAACACTCTCTTTTATTAGTCGTAAAATACTGCTTTTGTTTAAAATACATTAAATTTTCGTTACGCAAAATTTAAAACTTGATTATATCAGCTAAAATATATAACGTTCTCTATGAAAATTATTCGTAACCGGGTCGCGATGCATCATAACAGGCAAAGAATTTTGTTGATTTTTGACTGTGATCCGGGATCGATCAGGAAGATTAAGGAATTGCCGAATCACAAGAATCCGAAAACCCCGATATTTATACGCATATTATGAATGATGGATAAAGAAAATTAAAAATCCTATAAATAATTTGGAGTTATGATTATTATTAAAAGTAGACATATACTAACGTTAGTAGTCACTTAAAATACCGATAACAACAATGATTTCGTATAAAAATAAAATTGAATTTAAAAAGGTGCTATTATGATGACATTATGTACAACTGAAACAATTTGGATACAAAGTTTTTCTGAAGACGTTATTGCTCCTTTTGCCGTTGCAGCAGTAGCTTATTTTTTATTTGGAAAAATAGACGAATTAAGAAAAAGAAAAAGTTATAGTAGACTTGGAGCATCAATTATTCATACATTGATAGAAGAAGTCGAAGGTGGTAGGAATACTATTAGAAATACATTAGATCCTACTAATAACACAATCCCCAATCCCCTGCCACGGAAAAGTTGGAACGGAATTAATACTGTTCCAGATGAAGTTCTACTAAGAATATTAGAATTAGCGAAAAATACTAAAGATGTTGGTTTTCCCACAAATGAA
Source organism: Fidelibacterota bacterium (assembly GCA_030603165.1). Classification (GTDB taxonomy): domain Bacteria; phylum Fidelibacterota; class UBA2242; order UBA2242; family UBA2242; genus UBA9312. The sequence continues at coordinate 4,128 of JAUVYH010000209.1, read as the reverse complement.
ATTCGGATACATGCAAAAAATTATTTTGACCATATGGTCACAAACTGGGACCAAGTTGTTAAGATAGCTGCACAAGGACAAAACTTTAAAACTTTTGCTCAAAAACGGTACTCAAGCTATGATGAAGCTGCAACTGGTGTATTAGAAATGTTAAAACATGTCAAAGTGCTTCTTGAAAAAAATTCGACAAAATTACTACCAAAATAAAAGCGGCTGCTAACACGTGCTCAAAGAGAATTTGCTTGCTTCGCTGCGCAACTCTCTTTAGCACAACCGTTATCTGAAATTGGTCGCTGTCATAGAAATCAACACTCTCTTTTATCAGTTATAAAATGCTGATTTTGTTTAAAATATATTAAATATTTGTTACGCAAAATTTAAAACTTGATTATATCACCTGAAATATATAACGTTCTCTATGAAAATTATTCACAGCCGGGTCGCGATGCATCATAACAGGCAAAGAGTTTTGCTGATTTCTAACTATGATCCGGTATCGGTCGGGAAGATTGAGAAATTGCCGAATCACAAGAATCCGAAAACCCTGATATTTATACGCATATTATGAATGATGGATTAAAGGAAATATATGGCAACTCTTAGATATACAATAACGTTATGCTTTATTTAAAGAGACAGAGGAGATATGCCACTATTTGAAATAAAAAATAAGAAAGCGATAAAAATTAACCAAAAGGAATTTAAGAATGAGTTGGAATTGCATCAACTGATTGATAAAAATTTGGGTGAAATTTTTGGAATGCGATTTATTAAAGATGAGCATGTAACAGACAAGCATGGACGAATTGAAACTTTAGGACTTGATGAAAGCAATAGACCTATTGTAATTGAATATAAAAAGACAAAGGAAAAAGGACAACTTGTTCAAGCCAATAGATATATGACATGGATAAAACAAAACCCTGATTCGTTTGAACTATTAGCAAGAAAAAACATTAAGAATTTAAGTGGCGAGATTGATTTTGCAAATCCTCGAATATTGTGTTTTGCTCAGGAATACAGCATAGATGATAAATATTTAGCGTTGTCACTCGGTGCAGAACTATGGAAATATAGGTACTACGAAAATGACACACTTGTAATTTCAAGAGAAGAAGAACCTGAACAATTAATAACTACAAAAAGCAAAGGACTTACAATTGGAAAAATATCAAGAGAACCACGTATTGCGAAAACGGTTGACCAACATCTACAAGGAGCATCTGATGAATTAATAGATTTATTTACACGGATTGACCTTGAAATTAAGAATATTAGTTCCGAAGTTGAAAGATATACGACAAATACAGAAATTATCTATAAAACTTCAAGGAACTTTGTTGCTTTAGCTGTTCAAAACAAGAACAATTGTTTAAGACTACTTTTGAGGACAACGGACGACAACCTCATTGACGAAAAAAAATTAACAAAGAAGATTCCAAAAACTCATGGATATGGAAATATTACAAGACAACTTCATTTATCACCAAAGGATGAACATTCGGATAAATTTTCAATTGAAGATATAATGAATTTAATAAGTCAATCATATGACTCGACACAATAAAAACAAAGCATAACAGGGTATATATTCAAGAGCGGTTTCGGTAGTTTGTAAAACTTTTTTACTTTTAAAAGCGAAATCAATAAATTAAAAATGCAGTGTTTATAATTCCGCCCCAAAATATACACCAATCGTTGCCCAGAAAAGAATAACTCTCAGAAATTAAACGCAAGTTTCAGATAGACATTATCATTCCGATCGAATTGACCGAAAATAGTATCGCTATCACCGCCGAGCAAATCAAACCCGGTTGTGATTGTAAAACTGTCCGAATATTTCCAGTCCACTGCGATGCGGGAGAGGTAAGACTCACTGGTAATATTATACAGCGTCAGCCATAATGGTAAAATTGTTTCATTGGCAAACCTGCCTCTCAACATCAGCGAACCGATAGAATTCACTTCATCATCCATCAGATTGTCATCATAATCCAGAATACGCTCCCGGATTGCTTGGACGCCTATATCAATTTCACCGGTAAGTTGGTAATCCACACCAATCATGCCCTGGAGAAAGGGTCTTTTCACCAGAAGACCATCGTTTACTTTGCTCATATCCTGTGTGTCAAAATACCGGTTTGGATAATAGCCGCCCTCGCCGCGAAAAACAAATGTCCCCACCGGACGCGAGAAATTCAGCCCGTAGAAATTGATCCAGGGATGAGTCGGGGTCAGGATGACATTTACGGGTATTTGAAATTCATTTAAAACAATCTGTTTCTTTATCACCGGTTTATCTTCCCGGGCTTTCAGGTAAATCAGTGAAAAATCCGTACCTAATAGGAAGGTATTTAATTTGAAACCGTATTCCATTCTGCGTAATGAATTTTGCGGGAGGATATCCTGTTGATAATTCATCGGAATAGACATAGTTACAAACTGTTCCCCTGCCGGTACCGTAATATTAAACGAATCAGGTCGCTGAAATGCCCAGTCGCCGGTCAGCGCCATTTTCAGGGGTTTAAACTCAGGAATAACCAGTATCTCCAGCGAATGATTACCATGATGAATTTTCGTGTTCAGCATCGTTGTCGCCATGCGGATATCATCAAAATCCTGCAGCAGAAAATAGGACAGATCCAGCGGATTGACGATATCATTGATAAAATACCCATCGGCTTTGCCCCAGACTACCTGTTGTTTCCCGATCCGGAAGTCTATCCAGGAGCTGTAAATGTCCAGGTACAGTTCTCTGAGATTCAGAGTGGTCTGGCTGCTGGCAGCAGCATCGTTCAGAAAATCCACCGAGGCATATCCATAAATATTATCGCCCCGGAGTTCGGAATTCAACCTCAACCGGTTTCGCAGCAACATTGCATCGTTGGGATCTTTGAGGCGGAACGCATCATGATTCCGGAAAAACCCATGTAATTCGACCTCGCTATAAGCCGGCTCGAAAAGGATCGATACAACAAATACCACCGTAATAAAGATGACGCTGATTTTCATTACACTCTTCCAAAAATACATTTGTGTAATTCGTGTAATTCGTAGTATAAAAAAAGCGGCGCTAATTCTCATTGCACTCTGCCTCTCTGTAAGATTGTTGTTGTGAATATCTGATCCTTCATCTCGCTATTAAATCTGACTTCGATAATCTCGATTTTTGTTTGATGCCTTTTACTCAGGTTATCCATAAATAACAGATGAGGCGTCCAGATCTTATCGACTTTTCGTATATCAGATATTGCCAGCGCTTTCTGCAATTTTTTATTCTTATCATAAAATTCCACTCTAACGGTTATCCATTTACCCGGAATCACCCAGGCAATTTTCTTACTGTATTGATCGTCTTTATCGACCGGGACAGATTCAATTTTATAGCACTCGGTACCGTCTATTATTTCTTTACCCAGCAGTTTATGAGTGTCGTCATCGACATTACGACCGCCCATATCGTCATAGGTAAAATCGGTTCCCATGAAATAATCGTTCTTGCTTTTGCCGGCAATACGCCGAATTTTTTTCAGCGCCGGCAGATACAGCCAGCGATCGTCTTCTTTCCCAACATCCACATAACTCCAAAGTAGAAGCCCCGTTCCACGGATATCCGACGGATACTCGAAAAAGATCAACGATTTACTATCAATACCCTTTGCGCCATTAAATGATTTTTCATATCTGACCACATCACGTACCCGGGTTTTACCCTTTTTATTTACCAAGGTCATTTTGGTCTTATTGTACTCCGTCGTTACTTCTCCACGTTCATCCACTTTCAGCATTATATCTCTACCGCTCAATTGAGCATAAGCCGTTTGAGTGATAATAAGCGTAACTAATCCTATGACGATTAAGATTTTAACACATTTCATCGGTTAACTCCTTTATTAAAAATAAATTTGGGTTTGATAATAACGAGCAATGCCGGCATGATCGTCAATGCGCCGAGCAAACATGCGGTTATCGAAAATACGATCAGAAATCCAAAGAAGTAGATCGGCAAAAATCCGGACAGCAGCAACACCGTAAATCCGACGATCACCGACAAAGCATTATAAATGATTCCTTTGCCGCTGGTGGATAATGTTTTGATAACAGCCTCCGAAGCGCCTAATCCGCTCT
>JAUVYH010000246.1 GCA_030603165.1 Fidelibacterota bacterium | reverse complement strand
TCCTACACCGGATAGCCTCACATGTGCTTTCTGTCATTTCTTCCATGCAAGTTTCAGACTTCGCCATCTCTGGAAGGTTGGTCACTATCATTTTGCGTAACGATGCCTAACTGGGTTCATTTGCATTACGGCTTGCATAATTGCTATTCGTGAACTTAGAACGATTTGTTTCCTCCTCGCACCTCACGGATGCTTCAGACTGAATGACAAATTGGTCTGTGTAATCCTTTCATATTACCGGGTTTTTAATTATTTATTTAAACGTACGCTTCATGGCGTACCAAAGATACGCAGAGTTTATTAGAAAATTTCATCCCGAAAGTGCTTGTCCTGTTGAATATTGATATTTCTTCTTATGAACGATCATTTCTAAGGTTTCCTTATCATATTGGTTTGATTATTTTCTATGATAGTTATTCTACAGGGCTTGTCTTAAATATGTCAGCAGCTTCGGTTTGGCAACATGTTTGTTATATATTTAACAATTCTCTGCGTTCTCTGCCTGCCCCGTAGGGAAGTTTACCCTGTGAAATGTGAAGCAATATTTAACAGGGTATGACCGTATCGGGGCGCCTCTGCGTTTATAACAATATTTTTTCATTTTATGGCTCTGCCTGTCACTTTGGAAGCTTGTCCAAGTTAGATTGTAATTACTTTATCGGAATGAACGCTATTCCTTAGGGCGACCATCACCTTTAAAAATAATATATACTCCAATTCCCACAAGAAAAGCCGGAATGAAATATCGCCATCCGATCCGTATTAAATCTCTAACCAGACTATCGAAATACCACCAGTCACGCATCAACAGAGTAAATCCCATCAATATTAGAAATAAACCAATTACTATCTGTACTTTATAACTTGTCTGGATTTCTGAGGCTTTTTCTTCATCGGGCTTTGCCGAAGAGCCTGTAAATACATCTGTCGAAGGGATAATCATCCAGGCAACAAGATAGGCAAGCAAGCCGATTCCGCCAAACAGGAATAAAACACCCCAAACTAATCGCACAAGCGCCGGATCTACTTCAAGATATTCACCAACGCCGCCACATACGCCGCCAATTATTCTATTCTGGCTTCGATATATTTTTTTCATCAATTTCTCCTCACTTATTTTGATAAGATTTTCTCAAGGTTTTTGATATTTCGTCAACCCGGCGAATCGGCTCGCACAACCGATACTTTGTACAAAGCTTCAAAATCATTTTCCGCGCATCTTCTATTGTACATTTATATCCCGGAGATACAAATAACGGTCTGCACTTCTCTTTACTTCTGAGGACAGTTCCGACAATCCGGTTTTTAATATGTAAATCAGAATAATCACCTTTATGCATTCCCGGTTCCGAATATTCACCGATAAGTTTTGATTTCGCACAACCGATACTGGGTATGTCAAATATCAATCCAAGATGAGAAGCTAATCCCAGCCCCCGCGGATGAGCAATGCCCTGACCGTCAACAATAATTACATCAATTTTTGTACTTATTGTTTCAAAAAGCGGCAATAGTATCGGAATTTCCCGAAAACTGAAATATCCTGGAATGTAGGGAAAATTTACTGAATCAATCCGGGTTTTAATTAACTCTTCTTTGATAGTAAACGCCTCATTTCCGTTGTCATTGATCACGGAGAATATTCCCAGAACAGCATATCCAATTTTGTCCCACCTTGTATAGGATACATCCACAGCAGCAATTGTATAGATGGAATCGGATAACGGTGTTAAGATAACCTGTTGTCTGAGTCGAGATTGAATGTCCCGGGCGTCGGAAGTTTTCACATTCCAGGGATGGTTGATGACGGGAAGCATTATCGGCTGCCGACATTTGATTGAAGAATTATCGATATGAAATTCTCAAGTATTTTAGCACGGTTCCGTATCTGCTTATTGCGCTTAAGAATTTCGTCCGGCTTGGGAATATTCAATGGATTTTGAAAGTGTTCCCTTTTCAGAATATCGTAATTTTTATTAATATAGTAAGCCATTACGTGTTTATTATACTCGGGATGAAATTGAGTAGTATAGATAAATGAATTGTATCGGGTAGCTTGAAATTCGGTCTGCTCGTTCCACGCCAGACATTCCGCACCTTCAGGAATTGAGGATACTATATCATAATGTGATGAATAGACCTGAAGTTTTGAATGATTCAGACCCTTGAAAATCGGATCGACTATACCGGGCAGCGTTAATTGGATCGTTGATACACCAAGCTCCGGACCCAGCGGATTCCGGTTTATCTGCCCTCCTAATATCAAATTGATCAGCTGATGACCAAAGCATATACCTAATGTGTATATTTTTAAGTCTAAGATATAATCAATAAGCCGTTCAACGCCTTTGATATACGGATACGGTTCGGTTAAAGTATTATGTGCGCCGGTTAAAATAATTCCCTGGTATTTTTCGATACTCTCCGGGACGATATAGTCAATCTTCAACGTTTTCCACTTAACAGGTGAATCCGGCACGGAATTGATAATCAGCCTATCAAAATCACCCCGTTTCGAAATGAGTTCACGGTAAGTGGAGCCCATTTTAATGATCAATATCGTGGGTTTACTCATAATAATCTCTTGTTGCGACAGTTAATCGAAATCTACGACCCTTTTTATTCCCCAAGTCCAACCGAGAAAAGCGATGATTAACCACTATTGCCTATATGCAATGTTCCCGGCGTATTTTCTATCATTCCTTCGTATTCTTTAAATAATGTTGGTTGAATTATCGTTTTCTTTTCAAGTATCGGATAGTTGCTTATAAACAATTCTTTTCCGTTTTGATTTCCGTTTTTTCCAACATTTCTCATTCCATA
>JAUVYH010000241.1 GCA_030603165.1 Fidelibacterota bacterium | reverse complement strand
GCGTGGCGACCAGCACTACCCGCACGCCATTTTGGTGAGCTTTTGAAACCAGCGAGCTTGCCGGCCAGTTGTGTACATTAGTTATCGATCCGGTAGAGCTGACTTCGGCGCTGAAATATGCAATCGTAGTGAGCAGGTTGTAATTTAAAGCGCTGTAAGAAGAATATTTCCAGTAAGGCAGATACCCAAAAACCTCATGTGAAAGTTCGGCAGTAATGTATTTGCGAAGCGCCGGAACAAGATCGTATGCGATTGAAGTATCGGGTTCCGAAGGAAAATTGCGGTAGAATTCCAGTTCCTCCCGGTGAATACTTTTATAATTTGGTTCGTATTTCAGCTGTGCTATTAACAGTACACTGAAGAGAATGAGGATAATGGTTTGTTTAATTAGAGAACGTAACAGCATTTTAAATCAGGTTTTATAGTGTCATGTAAACAGGTAAAAAATTATTTTGCAAATATCGAAAAGTTCACCTATAATCTACAAAATGAAAATAATATTCAATATTCAAAACTTTTTTTAAATAATTGCAGTCTAAGTGTTATGAATGACGAATTTTTAATCCGGGAATTTAACTCAGGCAGCGTTTCAGCTTTCAATACACTGATTTGGCGCTGGGAAAATTGAAGAATCATGCGCGGTTTTCCACGTGGCTGTATCAAATTGCACTTAATCTCTGTCGGGACGAACTGAAAAAACGCAAATATCTTACTTACTCCATCAGCGAAGTCCGGGATTATGATGATTCCGATGGAAATGAGAACAAGGTAATCATCGCCGATCAGAGTCAGGATCCGACCAGACATGTTTACCGGGAAGACCTTGCTAAATTATTACAGAAGGCGTTGATGTCGATTCCGGAGGAACAGCGGGTGGTAATTATTATGAAACAGTACCATGGTTTGAAGTTCACGGAGATTGCGGAAATTTTAAAAACGCCGTTGAATACAATAAAATCACAAATGTATTACGGTCTGGAAGCCCTGCAGAAGGTGCTGAATAAGTGGGGCGTTGACCGGGAGGATTTAGGCTATGAGATGTGATGATTATCGATTATTAATGATGGATGCTCTTTATGATGAGATATCGAAAGAAGATCGAAGTTCGCTGGATTCTCATCTAAAAAGTTGTGAGGAGTGTCGCGCCAAATTTCTGGCATTGCAGGCAACGTCACAGACCCTTGAAAAATGGGAAGATATTGAACCAAATGTCAACCTGACCTTTGTGACGCAACCGGCGTCTCCCATTGCCGATATTGTAAATAAGTTAAAATCGTGGAAGATTGGTCTTCGCCTTGGTCTTGCAGTTGCGGCAGTGTTATTGCTTTTATCAATTATTAATACACGAATACAAATTACGGATGGACAATTCGCATTTGAAACGAGTTTATTCCGCCGGTCAGCTCAACCTGTGGAAACTGAGACCGTGACACAAACAGACCTGGAAAATCTCCGCAAGGAAAATTTTCAGGTAATCGCTGCAATTCTGGATGAGTATTCCAAACGGAATAGAATTGAAACCGCCGTGCTTTTAAAAGATTTTTATAATGATTTCAATCAAAGGCGGCAAACCGATTTAAAACTGGTGTCGAATACGGTTGAACAAATGTATTATGGCACCGAACAAAGAATAGATCGTACCGATAGAGCCCTTGGTACGCTTATCCAATACGTAAACATGCAAAATCAAAGCAGATAGGAGCTGAACATGAAAAATTTTAAAGACCTTTATGTCGTCGCTTTTATTCTTATTATAGTAGTAACGATAATACTGGCAGGTCAACTTTTTGCGGCAATGCCGGCTGATAAGATGGAGCGAATCGAACAGGATATTGAGATTATGGAAAAGGTGCTGGATGAAATAATTATCAAGGAAAGTCCGATTTATTTTAATTTTGATGATCAAGTACAGGGAATTTACCTGGAGGGGTTTGGTGTTTTGTTTGATATTGAAAGTATAGGACTTGGCGGGTTTTCCGGATTAATCCGCAGAACTATAAAAAGAATGCCGGATATCGACTTCAAACATCATGGCGAAGATAGAGTTACCATTGATATCAGGAAAAAAGAATATAAAGAAGATGAAGAACAAATCGAATCGGCAAAGGAAAAAATAAGAGTGACGAAAGAATCTATAATGGATTTCTTTGCCGATTATGCCAGCTCGGTAAAATCTCTTGAAAAAGACGATCAGATCTGTATAAATATTCGCCTGCGTAACGATTTTGAGTTTATTACGGTGGAAGAAGAAAAAGATAAAATTCCGGAACAATTCAGAATTTGTGCAAAAGTAACTGATCTGTCAGATTATAGAAAAGGCAAAATCAGTAAATCCAAACTCAAGAAACTGATTGAATATACCGAGGTTTATGAAGAAGGCGATGGTATGGATTTGGAAATCATGGAGAAAATATTAGACACTTCTTTATCCAAATTCGGTCGAAGTATAATTCCGGGATTTGGCAGTAAAACGCGTGGAATGTATCTAAATGATTTTGGCGCCCTGTTTTTTTTACCAACTACTTTAGGACAAAAATTTGAAAATATTCTGGTTAAAAAACTCAATGCCGCTGAGAGAAAATTAAAAGATAAAGAAAGAGAACTGACCAAACATGAAGAAAAATTGAAAGCCCTGGAAAAAAGACGGCAAAAAGAAGATTCCAGGAGAACATCTATAAAAAGCGGGCGAAAAGTTATTCACAAACGTTCAGATGAAGGCGATTCAACTATTGTAATAACCGATGACTTTGACTTCGATTTTGACTTTGATTTTGACTTTGATTTTGATTGCAATTTTGAATTTGATGAACGTCTGGATGAAGCGAGAGTTGATTCCATTGTAAATGAAATGTCTGATAATATTTTAGAAATGCTCGGACAATACGGACACACCTTAAGGAAAGTAAAAGAAAACGAATGGATTATGGTTGCTCTTGATCTGGATAATCATTTATGGGATCAGGATTGGAGATGGCTTTATATTAACCCAAGTTCGACAATAATATAAAATAATCCCGAAAAAACGACACTCGCTCTACGCTAACATACTGTTTTTACAACAATGGGCTTCTGGAATCTCGGTGTAGTGACTGAACGGGCAAGATAGTCCTTGCGCTGCTGCT
>JAUVYH010000183.1 GCA_030603165.1 Fidelibacterota bacterium | reverse complement strand
CAGTTGTCTACCCTGTGGCAGGCAATATTAGTGTTTCGAATCGCCCAGTCTTTTTGAAAGCATTTAGGAGGTTTTACTGAATATGGGTATCGCTACAATCATTCGGAAGTTAATCCCTATGAGTTGGAAATTGAGAGTTTTAGCCCGATTGATGATTATTTTGGGTACGAAGGATCCTACTGGACCGCAAATCTGAAATTCAGGTTTAATAGCGCATTCTGGACGGCAGTGAATTATCATCACAATTATAAAAAATATGTTAACAGACCGGTATATCAATATGACTTTGACCAGCAGATATGGGTGATCGAAAACGATGATTATGTAATTTTGGAATCAAACCGGATAGATTTCAACAATCGGATCGAGATTTCATTTGGGTATTCAATTACCCGGTTTTTGAATAAAGCTTCGAATTTGGAAATCGTCGGTTCTTTTGCTTATCGAAAGAACGATTCCAACGATCCCTATTTTGATTACGACGATAAAAGTGTTGGTTTACAATTGAAATATGACCTGCAATGGTAATGTCCAAAGTGGTGACATCCCAATATCCCGGTATCGGTACAGTTCGTTTTGAACATAGTAAACGGGCAAGGCGTTTAAATATATCTGTTAAATCCGGCAGCGATATCAGGGTCGCGGTTCCTGCCGGAATATCGTTTTCGGTTGCCCGTCAATTTTTTAATGAACATCTGGATTGGGTTTTAAAATCTATCAGGCGATTGAAACATCTGGAAAAATCTCAGCCGATCACCGATTTCACAAATGTGACTACCCGTGAACATCGCCTGGTCTTACGACCGGATTCATCAACACAATTGACCCTGAAAATTGCCGATGGCGCAATCCTTGTCAAATATCCGAAAACGCTTCGTGATACCGATCCGGTTCTTCAATTCGTTATTCGAAAAGGACTGACTGAAGCGTACCGTATTGAAGCGAAAAAGTATTTACCGGGTCGCGTTGCCCAATTAGCAGATAAATTTGGTTTCAAATACAAGAACGTATATATAAAAAATATGAAGAGCCGTTGGGGAAGTTGCTCATCTAAAAATAATATTAATTTAAATCTTCAATTATTGCGGTTTAATAATGAAGTGATTGACTATGTAATTTTGCACGAATTATTGCATACGCATATTAAAAACCACAGTGTTTATTTCTGGCAGGCGTTGCAGAAACTTTGTCCTGACTATGAAAAATTGAAAAATCAATTAAAGATCCATAAACCTTATTCAGATTGAATTAGTGTATCTTTAGTAAATAAAGTCCAATAAGTCATTGATAAATAAAATGATATAAATACTACAAAATATTAACTCAAAATTAATATATGAATTTATGTCAGGGTTAAAATTGAGGTGCGAGCTATAGAATTCTTATCACGAAAATGCTTATTTAAAAACCTTGTTATCTACATTTTGGGTAGTTACCTTTTATATAAATTGGGAACATGAGAAATGCAGAATAATTTGAAAGACTTGAAAGAACGTATTAAGTTTAAATTAACAAGTTTAACTGAATCCCAGAAAGTTATTGCAAATTATATTGTAGAAAATCCACAAAATTTTGCACTTAGCTCTATCAGAGAATTAGAAAAAGAATTAAATACCAGTAAATCTACAATCGTTCGTTTAGCTCAGGCACTCGGCTATGAAGGGTTTTATCAACTGAAATCTGAATTTTTAAAAGGCATTCGCCATGAGTTAGATCCTATCAATCGATATAAAACATTTCTATTTGAACCATCTAAAGATTTAGATTATCTTAAATTGATAGCTGCAGAAACGATTAATAACATTAACTCTACTTTAATATTAATTGATAAGGAGCAATACGATAAAACTATTAATCTGCTTAAAAATGCAAATCATGTTTACACAATTGGTCTTGGGATTTCTTCCTACTTGGCTGAGATTGCTTCTTATTTATTTAATCGGGTTTCAATCAAATCTAATTGTATGACAAATGGGGGATTGACATTCACTGAGCAAATTATTAATCTAACGAAAAATGATGTGATTTTTGCTTTCTCTTTTCCTCCATATTCAGAAGAAACAATTCAAGCTGCATCTTATGCAAATGAAAAAAAAATAAAAGTCATTTCTGTTACAGATAAAGTTACCAGTGAAATTTTGCATTATAGTGATGTTTCTCTCCAAGTTGTAGTTGAGAGTATAGCTATATCAAATTCAATAATGGCTGTATTAGTGCTGCTATATTCAATTATTACACAAGTAGGATATGAATTAAAGAAAAAAACACTGAAGACAATTGAATCTATAGAGCATGTAAGAAAAGAACACTCAAGTAAAAAACAATAAAAATTGAAAATATTCACTTGACATTCAGTATTTGTTTGTTAAATTTTCTATCAAATGAAACAAATGTTTCAATATATATTAAAAAAGGTACAAAATAATTCAGGAAGTCTTTTCAATGATTGTCTCTGGTAAAGTTTTAAAACAGTTTCTTGAAAATAATTCGTTATTTTTATTGCCTTCTATTAAAGGGATTCGATAGGGGTCCAAATGAATCTTTCTGATGAAATTTTAAGGGGAAAGTAATGGTTAAAACAACTGTTTTAATTCTCATTTTCTTTTTTTTGCATACCTTTTATTTATATGCAGGAACGACCGGAAAAATTTCTGGGCGGGTTACTGATAAGACAACAAATCAACCGCTTGTTGGTGTTAATATTATAGTTGAAGGAAAATATCTAGGTGCTGCAACAAATGCTGACGGTTACTATTTTGTAATAAATATTTCACCAGGTATTTATAGCGTTTCCGCTACGATGATTGGGCATGGAACAAAGGTTAAAACAAATGTGAAAGTATCGGCTGATCGAACAACATTTGTGAATTTCGATCTTACAGAAGAAGTATTAGAGGTAGGAAAAGTTATTGTTGTTGCAGAAAGACCTTTAATTCAAAAGGATGTGACGGCAAAAGCAACAATTATTGAAGCGGAAGCATTTGCGGAAATGCCTATAACTAATTTCCAGGGAGCTCTTGCCACACAAGCAGGATTTACAACTGACGAAAATAATGAAATTCATGTGCGAGGTGGACGTTCTGGTGAGGTTGCCTATATGATTGACGGTATATATGTGAGAGATCCGTATTCAGGAGGTTTTGGTAGCCAGTTGGATAAATATTCTATAAAAGAGCTTCAAATTATAACAGGCGGATTTAATGCTGAATATGGTCAGGCAATGTCCGGCGTGATAAATATTGTTACAAAAGAAGGGGGAAGCGATTATAACGGAAGGTTTGAATATGAAACTTTGCGTTTAAATGAATCCCCTTATCGGAAACCGGATTGGATGCTTGAAACAGACATTACAGAGGGTCTTCATGAGGAGGGAAAATTATCTTATCAAGATGAGCTACGGGATAGTTTAGATATGTCAAAATATAAATCACCTGACTATAGTCAAAGAGGTGAACCCGAATATATGCCGATAGCGGGAAATTTTTCAGCGAACTTTAGTGGACCTGTTCCATTTGTTAAAAAGCTTACCTTTTTTATGTCAGATAGATATTATAATAGCAAAGGTTATCTTCCTTGGGGTTATAACAAAAGACGGGAATTAAATGCAAAATTGACTTATAGACTGAACCTTTTAAAAATGAACTTTTTTGTTCAAAGGAATCTTAGAGAATGGAAACCCTATAGCCACAGATGGAAATACAATCCCGATGGATATGAACATCGCAAGAGTAAAGTTGAGAGAGAAGGCATAATTATTACACATACTATAAATACTTCAACCTTTTATGAAGCCAGATTTTCACGCTTTGAGCGTAAGTATGATCTTTTTTTGCCAGGAAAATGGGCGGAGTTTGATTTTAACAAAAATACGGGAGGTTATGAACTTATTTCTTCAAATTATGAAAGAAGCGACGATATCGGTAGCAACTTTTATTATAAAGGCGACCATGGCACTATTGATGATAGAGATATCATCACATATACCGGAAAAGTTGATCTAATTAGCCAGATTAGTTTAAAAAATCTTTTAAAGACCGGTATTGAGATTATTCAACATGAAATATTTAGGGAGACATATATACAACCCTGGGAAGGCGAAAATCACAGATATGAGAAATTTACCAGAAAACCCATTGAACTATCGTTTTATATGCAGGATAAACTTGAGCATGAATATTTTATTATTAATATGGGGTTGCGTTATGATTATAGCAATCCTGAATTAACTATGTGGCCAGACTTAGATGTACCTGGTTATATTGATGAAAGTGGTGATTGGGTGGCTTCTGAGGAAATAAGTGTAGAGCCAAAAACACAGATCAGTCCACGCTTTGGGATCGGTTTTCCTGTGACCGAGAGAACCGTATTTTACAGCTCATATGGTCATTTTTACCAGATACCAAGTTATCTGGAGATGTATGGTACTCACAAGGTTGATGAAGACCGACCTTTGATTGGTAATCCTAACATTAATCCTCAAAAAACTGTGGCTTTTGAAACGGGTGTAAAGCAGCAAATTGGGAGCGATTATGCGCTTGACTTTAGTATCTATTTTAAAGATATAATCAATTTAGCAGGCAGTACATATCACGGTTTCTTCCCGTATGAATATACCTTATATGATAATTCAGATTATGCCAGTGTCAATGGTACAGATGTTACCCTAACAAAACGTTTCAGTCATTATTTTAGCGCAAGCCTCAATTATTCCTATTCCATAGCAAAAGGTAATGAATCGGACCCAAGGGAAGGGTATAATGACTATAAGCGAGCAAACTTCCCACTCAGACCAAAACGATTATTTTATCTTGATTTTGACAGACGTCATGATATGTCTTTCAATGTCAATATTTGTTTACCTGAAAAATTTGGACCCGGATTACTGGGACTACAACCGTTAGGTAATATACAGTTTAATATCCTATTTGAGGCCGCCAGTGGCTTACCTTATACACCCCAGGTTGAGGAAGCAGGAGAAAGTCTTCAGGAAGAAAAAAATTCCGCCCATCGACCGGCAATTTATAATTTGGATCTAAAAATACTTAAAAAAGTTAAAGTTAGACATTTTAGTTTAACTGGATTCTTAGTAATAAGAAACCTTTTTGATAGAAGAAATGCGGTAAATGTATGGAGAAGGACCGGACTACCATGGGATAATGGGCCTTATACATCTTATTCCAACGATCGTGTTTTTAATCCTGAAAATGTGTCCGAACCCCGGCGTATTTCCGTAGGATTGCGTTTGGATTTATAGTTTTATGATTTACACTGATACCGGAGGATAATTTTTATGGTACAGAGATTAATAAACTTATTATTCACTTATCTTCTATTATATATCATTTTTGCGCCTATTACTATTGCTCAGGAATTGGATGCAGAGACGGAGTACCCCAAAGTTTTGCAAAAACCTATGGGCAATGCGGATGATGCTTATGGCAGATTAAACAAAGGCGAATTGATAAATGTTGTTGGAAATTACGGCTGTATTTCAGACGCCTATTTACAAAATGTCATTTACAATTTTACATGGCCAAAAAATAAGGGGGCAGAGACTTCACATGCCGGTTCGGAAGATGCCACGGACGACGTTGCTATTATCTTTGCTACTGCCAGTGTAAATAACCTGAGTGGGACCGGAACGGTGATAGACGGCTATACAAACTACTCAAGGGAAGATTGGCGGGGCGTGGATGGCGCAGGTACTGAGGGTCATTACCATTGTGCGATTGATAAGCAACGAGATAATTTACTTGCACCTGACGGTACGCCTATGATGGCTACCAGTGACATACCCGAATCCTGGCCAGCCGGCTGGATGAATGATGATAATTGGTCGAACCGCACCTGGCATCCCGGTCCAACCGGTCTCTATGAAAATTTAAGCGATGAAGAAAAAGCAATGGTAGACAGTCTGGCTGCTTGGTATGATTCTGTCTATGATGTTTGGCGTTTTTGGCCGGGGAAATTCAGAATTGATACTGATACTGGAAAAGAAGTCCCTAGCGAATTTGCTGGTGATCGTCATGTGTGGTGTATCATGGATGACGAGGATAATCTTCAAGGCAAACAAGTAGGA
>JAUVYH010000143.1 GCA_030603165.1 Fidelibacterota bacterium | reverse complement strand
TCGCCCCACCAAGTATAAAATATATATTCAGGCACTACGGCTGCGATTCCGACAAATCAAACTAATTAAAACAACAACTTGCGAAGGCCGACTCCCAATATTTTAGCATTTTTGAGGCTAATTTGTCGAATCGAGGTTAAGCCGACGGTCGTAGGTTCGAACCCTACTCGGGGTACAAACAATTCTCAAATAAAAATATATAGCCGGTTATTCTTTATGCAATATACAGCGGAATCCCACGGCGGAGCCATATTTGCCGGATGTGCTCTGGGGATCCATCCAGTAACGGTACCAGGTTGACAGGCTTTCCAGGTTTGCTTTGACCCCTTTGGATTCGTGGTAGCTGCCGCCTTTAATAACCCGGTACGACCGAAAATTCCCGCCAAACCAGGAATCGGTCCACTCCCAAACATTGCCTGACATATCATAGGCGCCATAGGGGCTGGGACTATTCATCGTATTATTCTCGCCATTATATTTACCGACCGATGTGGTGGATGCGGAAAAACCACGCTCCATGCAACCGGCGATATTGGCGTTCTGGCAATCAATAACATTCCCCCATGGAAAATTGAATCCGCTGCGACCGCGCGCAGCTTTTTCCCACTCTTCTTCAGTAGCTAATACCAGACCATACCATTTTGCAAACGCATGAGCGCCGAACCAGGAAACATCTCCGATAGGATGATCCATATATTCATTGCTTTCCAGAATAAAATATTCTTTTTTGGTATCAAAGAGAATATCACCAATCTCTTTTTTCTTTTCCTTTACATCGATGTATTTATATTCGCCAGCCGGTTTAAATTCATCACCTCCATAATGTCCGTACCCATTCTTATCGACTGCATTGCGACAATATGCCTGATTAAGGAAATTCAGATATTGACGACAGGTAACCGGATATTTCATGATCTCGTAATCATAATTGATTTTCCGGATTATATTATCCCTGCCGGATGTATATTCTCCGGCAGCAACTTTTACGAACTGGGTTACTTCAGGGCTGCTGGTATAGAATTCCTGTGTTTCGCTCCATTCGCCATAAATACCACCTTTGTTTCTAGGACGAACCGACCACTGGTGCCATTCTTCCGCCAGTCCGGATACTACTACAAAGGTATCACGTACCAGTTTTGTATATTGGATAAATTCAGGATTCAAAGCCTTGACAACTTTCACTTCGTAAACGCTGGCGTACTTGGATTTATGCCAGCTTAAACGGGGAATTTCAGCGCTTTTATAATAAAACTTATGTTTTGGACCGATTAATTCCGGTGGCAATGGCGGTTCAATGGAGAATTCACGGAAGATACTCCATTTGCTCCACTTTTCGGCGGGATTTTTCGCAACCACAGCCCAATAGTACCGTCCAATAGTAAGCGGTTCGGTGATAAGTGATGTATCGGTTACTGTATATGATGCGACAACATTTTTAAAATCCCGGTCCTTGGCAATCGCAATAACGTAATTATTGGCGCCATATAGTGATTTCCACTTAAGTTTGATACGTACGCTCCTTTTAAAAACCATTTTATTTCTCGGATAAATTAAATATGGTGAAGTAAATGTACTTTTCAATATCGTGATCGGGATTTCTTCGGAATCGGTACTGTTTTCTGAATTATCGGTGGCAACGGCTTTAATTCGGTGAATCTTTCCATCAGCCCAGAAGCCCACATTTAAAATTATCGTATAAGGCGGATTATAAACTTCCTGAACCAGTTCGCCATCTACAAAAAACGCTACTTTCATAATTCCATGTTTATCGCTTGCCGATGTTATGATTCGCAGCGGGCCTGTGGCAGTAAATTCAGCTTTCGGAGATAGGATCTTGATTTTAGGCGGTTTTGTATCAGGCTTTTGTGCGCCATTAACCGGAGCGCTGATACTTATGAATAGCAATAACATGATTAAAGAAAAATATTGTGAACGGAAAGTGCGGTCGATTTTCTTATTCAAGGTGGCTTTTTTTACTCCAATGCTGTGGTTCATAATTCTGTTCCTCTTCCAACTGATAATATTTATGTGTTGAATATACTGTTTGTATGCAAATCTTTCAACAAATGATTATCAAAAATGAAGATTTTGATTTGTAACACATGTTATAAAATATCGCTTGTATGTTTTAGTCCCTTATAAATCAATTTCATGTATTTTTGTAAAGAAAATTTTAACGCAAAGGCGCAGAGGACGCAGAGAATTATTAAATGTATAACAAACATGTATCCAAACCGAAACTGCTGACACATTTAAGACAAACACTTTTTGGAAAAAGTTTTCTGATAAACTCCGTGTAATAATTCGTTTACCCCGTGTAATATTTTTCCATTATTTATTAGCCATTATCCTTGCATTGATTATTACACGGGGTGAATTCACCTTCATATTATTTTTGTCTTTTCTTTTTACATGGGGTAAACTCTGCGTACCTTTGCGTCCTCTGCGCCTCTGCGTTTATAAAATATTGTTGTCATTTTTTGGTTCTGCCTGCCCAGTAACGAAGTGTACAGGGGCTTGTCCAGGTTGGGTTAGTTTAGAAAGAATGACCTATTGATAAATAGAACAGACCGCGATTCCAGAATTTATAGCCGTAATCCATGCTAATTGGTCCTAATGGAGTTGGGATCAAAACTCCTACCCTGGCGCCAACTTTCATCTGCAGCCAGTTGAATTCATCAAATCCGTTCCAGACATTTCCGGTCATCGCCTGAAAACGTATAAAACTCCCTTTAGTTAATGGAGCTCGGTAACCAATTCCCAGAGCAAGCATCAGACTACCCCAAATTTCATCCTGGTGAAGTCCCGGCAGAGAGTTGACGCCGCCCAGCCGAAAACGCTCATAATGAGAAAGCACCCTGGTTAAATATCCAAAGTTTATGTGAGTAGAGAATGTATGCTTGTCATTATAGGTTTCATATACTACCGATTCGACTGAAATGCGGTCGAATTGTTTTAAATCGTCTTCGCTGATCGAATGTTCATAGATGATATTATTCTTTCGACCTTTTTTAGGGATGTCCGGATCATCGGTGTTTTCGACTAAAATACGAAACATCAGACTTCCAACTCCATATTGATCTTTATTAATCGAATAATCGGTGTTTTCCAGGATTTGGTTGTGAATAAATTTTACACCAATGCCGCTTAAACCGACGCGCCGAATCTGGACGCCGGCATTTACTTCAAAACCGGTGTGATAAAATTCTCCGAAACTGACGCGTTTTCCTTCTTTATAAAGAGGGATGCTCTCAAATTTGTGGTAAAGAGAGGAGTAGCCGGTGAATGTGGTCGTAAAAATCCGGGTTGTACGGGCGCTCCACTCCCATTTTCTATATTGATCGCTTACGATCAGGGATAACTGGTTATCAATGCCGGCTCCAAAAAGGTTGCGGTATTTCGCCGCAACAAATGCACTGGCTTTTTTTTCGCTGTCATATCTGGTGCCGAAGGAAAACAAGGCGCTTTCTTCTTCCTCGACTTCTACCGTAAGATTGACGGAATCACTTGAGTGATCGTCAAAAGACATGTAAATCGATTGAAAGAGTCCGGTACTGAAAAGATTTTTCATACTGCGTTTGGCATAGGCGGAGTTCCACAATTGCCCCTCTTTTAATAGTAATTCCCGTTTAATAACATAGGGGCGGGTTTTATTATTACCGGCGAAGTGGATCGATCGGATATTGGTATTATTTAGAAGATTAATGGCATTTCGCATGTAATTTGGGTCCCATTTTGATGGATCGGCATAGGGTCGCAACTCATCAAGAAAGGGAAGTGTTGCTTCGTAACCGCGCTGGATAAGTGAGTCGATGGCATTAAAATCGCTGGATGCATATTCGTCGATATTTGGGTTAATTAATATATCCGATAAATAGAGATTCCGGGTATCAGTGTAATATGCCAGTGTATTTATTGCCTGGTTAAAGTAGGACAATAGATCGACATTCTGTGATATGGTAGTTATTTTACTGGTCACATCGACTGCCACAATAAATGTCGCTCCCATTTCGACAGCTACGTCGCTGGGAACGTTATTGGTTAATCCTCCGTCCACTAATAAAAACGTATCGATTATGACCGGAGCGAAAACGATGGGAAACGCTGAACTCGCAGTGATAGATTTTGTTAAACTTCCATCTTTTAACACTACTGTTTGCCCGGTTGTAATATCCGTTGCCACCGCCCGAAAAGGAATCGCCAGACTATCAAAATTGCCTTTTGAGGCATAATCGGGGTAAACCATCATCTGAAAGATCCGTTCCTGAAGTTGTTGGGTAGGTAGCAGATTAGTCGGAAATATAACATTGAAATTTTCGTCGAATTTTACTGTAAATAATTCGGGGAGATCGCTTATTTTCTGAGTGACAAATTCAATGTCCCGATATGGCTTCGGTGAGAATAATTTAGTCCACTTGGTATTTCGGACATAATTCTCAATTTCCCGGGAAGAATTACCCGAAGCATATAAAGCGCCAATCAATGCACCCATACTGGTGCCGATGATCATGTCGGGATAAAAACCGATCTCTTCAAGCGCCTTTAAAACACCTATATGGGCGAATCCCCGCGCTCCTCCGCCACTGAGAACCAATGCGGTCTTCTCCTCTTTAGCAAAAAGGGGAAATGCGATTGAGATCGTCATTATCAAAATTACTGCAAGAATGGATAGTCTTTTCCGTCGAATAAAAGTCATGCCAAAAACTAAATAATTGCGGCTTATTTACCAATGAAATAGTGTAAATATTTCGTAAAAGAACAGAATTGGACTTGAATCTGGAAGAATCGACACCTAACTTTATGCAGATATGAGATTCCTTATGAAGAAATTATACCGCTTAAAATATCGTCACTCTATACTCTTATATCACGCTGCGGGAAACCCGGATGGCGGATATCGCTTTGCAATTTACACAAGACAAATTTTTTACAACCTTTAGGGTGATTATAGTCATTCAAACCTTAACAACAGGAAGTTATTAAAGATGAGCCTGAAAAAAATCTGGACCCATGTTAGAACCAGTATGCGAAATAAATTAGTTGCCGGAGCGTTAGCGCTGATTCCGGTTGTTGTGACCTATTATTTTCTGCGAGCTTTCATCGGTTTCTTCGATCGCATCGTCAGTCCGATAATTGATCCTTATCTTGGATTTCATATCCCGGGGCTGGGGTTGATCATATCTTTACTGGCGATTTACTTACTGGGTTTGTTCACTACTAATATAATTGGCAAAAGCTTAATGGGCTACTTCGAGAAATGGCTCAATTATATACCGCTGGTTCGGACTGTTTATCAGACGATTAAACAAGTTACGAACGCTTTTTCCTTTACCCAGACCGGTTTTGAGCGGGTTGTGTTCGTGGAATACCCGCGCAAAGGCGCCTGGACATTGGGATTTGTAACCGGACAATCAACGGGCATAGACGGAACGGAATTTATTCATCTGTTTATTCCCACGACTCCCAATCCTACATCCGGCTGGGCTTTGTTCGTTCCTGAAGATGATGTCATTCCATCGGAGATGACTGTTGAACAGGGGCTGAAAGCGCTCATTTCCGGAGGAGCGCTCACTCCTCCTGTGATGAAATTGCGCAAAAAACTGTAAGAATAATTTACTTGGAATTTCATATATCAGACATTAATCTTGCGATTGTATATATGATTGGATGATCTAAAATGAAAATTAAATATATTGATGGTAAAAGATTTCGCAGAGGTATCAAAGCCGGGGCTAAGAAGGTTTGTGATAACCAGGATTATCTCAATGAAATAAATGTTTTTCCGGTTCCCGATGCTGATACCGGCTCTAATATGGCTTCAACGCTGAAAACGATGGTCGAGGATTTGAGCGATGATCCAAACGAATCGGTAGATTCCAGCAGTCGAAAAATAGCCGATTCAGCGCTGGAAGGAGCACGGGGTAACAGCGGTGTGATCCTGGCGCAATTCTTTCACGGATTAGCCAAAGGATTGGAAGAACGGATTAAAATCACTACCGAACAATTTGGGAAAGCGGTTCAACAAGCCAGAGAATCGGCATATGAAGCATTGAACCAACCCAAAGAGGGTACGATCTTAACTGTTATGAAGGACTGGGCGGAGAATATTTATCAGAACAGTAAAAAGGTCGTCGATTTTCAGGAGCTTCTTCATAATGGTCTGAATGTGGCGAAGAAATCTCTGGAAAACACGAAAACCAAGCTCGAATCCCTGAGGAAAGCCAATGTTGTCGATGCCGGCGCCCAGGGTTTTGTGTATATTCTGGAAGGCATCACGCATTTTATAAAAAAAGGCAGGATTAAGGAATTTGACAAACAGATACAGGTCAAGCCTATTAAAACAGTCGCTCACACCGACATGACGCTGGAAGATATTAAGTTCAGGTTTTGTACGGAATGTTTGATCGAAGGACAACAGATTGACCTGAAGACGTTACGAAGGCAGATCGAGCCGTATGGTGATTCAATTGTCGTTGCCGGTTCCGAGCATAAAGCCCGGCTGCACATTCATAGCAACAAACCCGCCGATGTTTTTGCCATTGCCCGGAAATACGGTGATCTACTCCAGCAAAAAGCCGATGATATGAAAAAGCAGTACCTGGTATCCCATAATCCTCATCCGCCTATTGCGCTGGTGGTTGACTCCGCCTGTGATCTCCCTCAGGAATTCATTGACGAATATCAGATCCATATTATTCCGGTCCGGGTATCTTTCGGTAACTCGACCTATATTGATAAAATTACGATTACTCCCGAATATTTTTATGATATGTTAATAACCGAATCTCATCATCCGAAAACCTCACAACCGCCGCCATCGGAATTTAGAAATCTCTATCAATTTTTATTATCTCATTACGAATCAATAATTTCCATCCATATTCCCGAAGCCGCTAGTGGTACTTACCAGAATGCATTGACTGCGGCAAAAGGATTTCCTGAAAAGAAGATTTCCATTATCGATGGGAAATCACTATCGATTGGTTTCGGATTCGTTGCTGAAAAAGCGGCTATGCTTATCAAAGATGGTAAAGAACACGATGAGATTGTTCGTGAAATAGAAAAATTTACGAAACAGACCCAGCTTTTTGTCAGTATTCCCAGTTTGAAATATTTGATGAAGAGCGGTCGCGTTAGTAAAGCCAAGGGACTGGTGGCGAAAATACTCCATATCAAACCGATTCTCCATCTGGATCAGCGCGGTATGCCCCAGCATTTTTCAAAAAGTTTTTCCGATATGGGTGCAGTGAAAAAAGTGTTCAAACTGGTGATGGACTTTGTAAAAGATAAAAAACAGGTGCGTTTTTCGGTTGCTCACTGTAACGATATTCAAAAGGCGCAGTATCTGGTTAAGCAATTAAAAGAAAAATTCGGTGATATTCCGATTACGATTATGCCGGTATCACCGGTGTTAGGCGCTCATGCGGGTATTGGAGCCACAGCGGTCGGAATTACCTGGGAGATATAAATGTTAAATTTAATGGTTATTCTTGTGCTGAGTTATCTGGCGGGATCATTTCCCACCAGCATTATCGTTGGAAAAATTACCAAAGGGATCGATATTCGTGAGCATGGTTCCGGAAATGCCGGGGGGACAAACGCCTTCCGGGTTCTGGGCTGGAAAGCCGGGCTGTTCGTTTCCCTGGTGGACATTGCCAAGGGAACGTTTGCAACTCTGGTCATATCCCGCATTCACTTCGGTACAGTGCCTTTTGAAAATCCATCAATTGTGATGATTTTGGCAGGTATGTGTGCAATTCTTGGTCATACCTATACGATATTTGCCGGTTTCAAAGGCGGTAAGGGTGTTGCGACGGGCGCCGGAATGTTAATCGCGTTATTTCCCTACGCGTTACTCACCTGTCTGGTAATTTTTCTACTCACTCTTTTTACAACGGGTTTTGTCTCCGTCTCTTCCATCACAGCCGCCGTTAGTTTGCCGATCGTGCTCTTTTTGTTTGAACGGTTTCTGGATATGAATGTCGATCCGGTGCTGATGATTGTCAGTATTATCATCCCGGTTTTTATTATTTTTACTCACCGGACGAACATTAAACGCCTGATTAGCGGTGAAGAAAAATCTTTTGAAAAATTAAAAATCTTCCGCAAAAAGTCTTCAAATTCATCGGAATCCTGATCATTTCGGCATAAAATAATTTTCTCCCTATAAAATCCTTTACAGATTGGAATAAATCTTCTAATATTAATGAGTCTGTTTGAGAAAGGGTGAAATTTGAATTATTTTAAGAAATATTGTAACTACTCAGCCATATAAAGTGAGTAAGTTTTATTCTCGTTCCGGGGCTCCCCATCTGACCCCTTGGGGAATTTATTCGGTGAGTATTCCGATTGGAAATAAAAATACACACCAAGTTACATCCCCCTTTTATTCCCCCTTTACTAAGGGGGATTTACAAGGATTCCCCTCTAAAAAGAGGGGTGTCCGAAGGACGGGGTGTGTTACTCTCTAAAGTTGGGACAACTGGTAGAGGCCATTTTATCCCATCGAATAAATTCCTCAAAGTAGTTACGAAATATTTAGAAGC
>JAUVYH010000082.1 GCA_030603165.1 Fidelibacterota bacterium | reverse complement strand
TTCAGAATTAGTCCTTATTTGCATCTTCCGTTTATGATTTTGTTCAATATTGAGTAGATAAATATATTTTGGGGAATAATGTTCAGATTGATTATTTATAAATATTTCTCTACCACCACCTTCAAAACATAGAATTTTAATTGAATCGAGATTCACCCAATTATCAAGATGTTGATTGTAAGCTAAATAAATAATTAATTGTTGGGAATCAGGATTAGGAGGGTTATTAAGATCAAAATCTATATTATTATCTTTAATAACGATAAAATCTTTAATATTCTCGCCATTGGCATCAATTATTTGCGGATATAAATATTCAAGGTGAACTTTCTCATAATCAGTAATATATTTAGAATTAATAATTCTAGAATAAGTAGATATTATAGATTTATTGAATTTAAATTCACTTAATAATTCAAAATCATCTTCTTTACGAATATATGAATATTTTTTTATTTCAAAAATTAGTGACGGTATAATTGTAAGTAAATTTAAACTCATTTATCAACTCATTTTATACGCCTAACATATGATCAGCCTGCACAATTCATCCAAAATCGATGTCCATATCTGCACATTTCTGTTCCATAAGTGAGTTCCCGATATTTCTTCGCTTTGTTCCCGGAAAGTATGATAATGCCGTCTGATAAGTTATACAAGCCATAACGGTTTTATGATAACAAATAAATTTAACATTTGCAACTACAAATTATCCGCCGGACTCCTTATTCCGTATTTTCCCTTTTTAATGACGCGAGTGTTAAAACCACCGATTCAGCCAGGACCGGATTCCGGTTGCTGATTTAACCATCACCAGCGGTTTATTACATTTTTCGGCGAGCGCCTCGGGAATTGACGGATTAAAGAACCGGTTAATCATCGATTGTTCAGTTGCGCCTATTACGACAAGATCATAATCTTCGGTTTCTTCTAAAATTGTATTCTGAATAAATGTATAGATATTTTACGTCAAAACGAACATTGATAATATTTCATTGCGACTTATCGCTTCCAGTTAAACCAAACAAGGTACAATCCCCCAATAAGAATAAAAATATCCTCGATAACCCGCTTCCAGCTGACTAACGATCCTTCTGCATCCAGAGAAAAACAGCCGCATTCGATATTTAACCCGCGAAAAATAGCGCTGATAATCAAAAATGTAAAGACAAACGTAATGCTGCTTAACATGAATGCAGACGCATCAACCCAGATTCCTATCAAAAGCATAACCCCGATAAATACTTCAATCCAGGGTACGAGTATTGCGCAAATATTTACAAGTTCCACCGGTAATAATCTGTAATTGTAAATAACCTCGGCAAATTTGGAGGGATAAATTATTTTATCAAGAGAAGCGTATATAAATAAAAAGCCTAATATTAGTCGGATGATTATGGCGATCGTCGATTTTATAGTTGTCTTTTTCATGGCCGGTCTCCTTCGCTTATCGGATAGCCATTCTTTTGCCATTCCAACCAGCCCTCAATGAAAAAATAAACATTGGTAAAACCCAGTTCTTCTAAATAGACAGCCATGTCAATACTTTGTGAGCACTCTTCCCCGTCGCAATATGTGATGATTCTCTGATCTTTTGACAACTCTGATAGAATTTCCGAGTTAAAATCAAAAAATTCCAGCGGAATGGATATGGCTCGTGGAATATGTCCTTCAGTATAATTTTCATGATTTCTGGTATCGATAAAAATAGCTGAGCTGTTTTCATAGTGAAACGATACGCTTTTAAGTTGAATTTCTTCCGGAATATGGACATGTGCCATACTACTTCTATCTTTAAGAAATCGACGTGTTTGAAACAATGGGATTTTGTGAGTCTTATCACCAATCGAAATTCTACGGTACGGAGTTATTAAAGGCAACCCTTTCGGAGAAAATTGGTTGAACAATAATGCGCAACAAAGAGCGACCATGGACATGCAGATGGATCGGTAAAATATTCTGAAAATTGGATTTGTTGGATTCATTTGTGATTTCCGTTTTTAATTAAATTTTTATTTCCGCTAAAGTATTTGATTTTCCATATAAAGAATATAAATTTCTATCGTTAAAATCAATCTGTTTTTACTATGAAGAAAATTAAATTTGCTCCACTTATCCTTATCCTGTCATTGATTCATCTCAATAATTTACTATTTGCCGCAATTGTCGATACACCGAAAGCAAGCTTAAGTCCGGCACAACGCGAGTGGCTCATTGATAATCAAGCCCATGCAAAGAAGCAATATATTTCGGAAATTGCCAAAGCAACAGATAAAGAAGTCCCTGCATATAATGCGGCTTTTATCTTCTATAGTGAAAAAGATTTTCAGGAAACGGATAAATATTTAAATCTTGCCCTTAATTCCAATCCCAAATATGGTCCGGCGCTTCTTTTAAAGGCAAGGATTGAATATGATCGTAAAAACTTAACAAATTGCTTTAAGCATCTTAAGAAAGCCATTAAATATCATCCTTTCCCGGAGATACCCAATTATTATTGTGGAAAATATCTTTACGAAAGAAAAAAATACGATGATGCGATTGATTATCTTAAAGATGCAATCTACGACAATAAACTATATACCTTTTCATACCCAATTTTGGGAGATATCTATCTCCGTCATGGAGAATTTGATGACGCAATAAAGATATTGGAAAAAGGTCTAAAATATTCTTTTGACGCCGAAATTATTTATCAATTAGCGCGTGCATATGAATTATCAGGACAAAAAAATAGAGCTATTAAGTATTTTGGACTTTTCTCCTATTTATACCCTCAGCATCCTAACATCGGAGAAGTAACGAATTTTCTCGCTGAAAACAGTGTAAAGAATATTTTTACTAATGGCTTTGAACCTATTCCCGAGCGTGGTGAATCATCACGATTCTTCCCGGTAGGTGAAAATGTCCTTTACAGTGTCCACTGGGGTATAATTCGGGTCGGGGAATTGAATACTGAAATTGTTGACACCTTGATTTATAAAGGACATGAAGCATATAAAGTTCTATTCAGTCTCGATTCAAACCCGGCGCTCGAATTTATCGCATCATTGCACAGCGATTATATTACGATCATTGATCAACGCACTAAACAGACTTATCGTCATTATCTCCATATTCGTGAAAATAAAATGATATGCGAAAAAGTATATGACTATGACCGCATCAACGGTCTATTTAAATGCCGGATAATTCGTGAAGACGGGCATATTGATTATCTTGAAAAATATCTGCCTAAGAATACAATTGACGGCACTTCAATTTTGTTTTATTCCCGTCAGGTTGTTAAAGAACGGCGGACAGAATTAGTTCTTACCACCATCGATGAAACGTTTGTTATTTCGGAAATTTGTTTTAATAATGTCAAAGATCCAATAATGATTCGGGGTAAAGAAGAATTGGCTTTCAGGATTAGTGGAGAAAACCGCTATAAAGGGATTGTCGGGTTCACCGGTAATTTCCGGGGTTGGTTCCGGGATGATTCGAGTTACATCCCTTTAGGTTCGGATTTTGAAATCTGGGTAGGCAGGATCGGCATCAAAATGGCAACGGAAGAAGAACAACGACTGCATAAATATGCCAGATAACAACTTCTTAAAATCGTAACTGTTTACGGAGGGATGGATGAATGGATTGATGAAGGTAGTGTCAAAAGTACCGATTTATGCGAATATATTTCTATAAAGTAAAGTGTGAAAGTGAGAAAGTGAGAAAGTGAGAAAGTGAGCAGGTGAGCAGGTGAGATAGAAAGAAGAATGAAGGGAAAGATACAATATCATTGGCAATTGGATGTGTATAAAATGTCAGTCACGGCTGCGATGAAGATTTTTGAAATATCAAAAAATTTTCCAAAAGAGGAGAAATATTTTTACCCTGTTTGTAGGACGTATGCAGGCGCCACGCACAGGCAGGCTTTCTCACTTTCTCACCTGCTCAGGATGGTTGTCAAGAGTCAGGTTAATTAATGAGTCCACCTAAGAGATATCCGTGAACGGTTACTTAAAATCAATGTATGTGCAAACAATGAAAAAACATTTTCTATTCAGTCTAATTTTTCTATTTATGCTTTCCTCATGCAGTCTGAACCGCCTGATAATCAATTCCGCCGGTAGATTTATGGAAGATGGTATTCAGGTAATTTACCAGGAAGATGATCTCAAAATCGCCGAGCAATTTCTGGCAAACAATTTAAAGATGATCGAACTGCTGTTAAGCAAAGATCCTGGAAACCGCAGATTGAATTTGATCGCCGCACAGGGATTTGGAGCATTTGCCATGGCATTTGTGGAAGATGAAGATCCGGATAGAGCGACTCGACTGTATCAGCGTGGATTAGCTTACGCGTTTCAATCTCTGCCGAAGAGGAAAAACTTTGGATCAACGATTAAGCCATTGGAATTGGAAGCATTGTTAAAAACATATTCAAAGAAAGATGTTCCGGCGCTTTTCTGGTTGGGGTACAACTGGGGTTCCTATGTATTACAGCATCTTGATGATCCGCGCAGACTGGTTAATCTGTCCAAAGTCGAGATGATCATGCATCGCGTTCTCGAGCTTGACGAAACCTATAATTTTGCAGGAGTACACCTATTTTACGGTAGTTTCTACGCTGCCCGTCCTCCCATTCTTGGCGGCAACCCGGAAAAAGGTCGCGAACATTTTGAAAGAAACCTCAAATTGACCAATAATTCATTTTACATGACGAAATATTTCCTGGCGCGCTACTATGCCGTTCAAGTACAGGATCGTGAAATGTTCGATTCTTTACTCAATGATATCGCCGAACTGGACATTGATAAATATCCCGACATTCGATTAATGAATGCGCTGGCAAAGCAGAAAGCCCGGAAACTGCTTGAAAACCAGGATCTTTACTGGTAAATAATAATGAGGAGAGATTTGAATTTTTTGATTTATGATATGCGATTAGCGATAGCAGATTTTAGTCATAAATTGCAAATTTCAAATATCAAAATGCAAATTGCAAATTAAGGAGAGGTGCTGTGAATTCTGAAGAATTGTCTGATAAATTTTTGGATTATGTAGCATTGATTATTATCTTCAATCTGCAATCAAATATCTGTTTTCGAAAATCTGAAATTTAAATTTATTAGTAGGTGTTATGTATAAAATAATGCGGTTTTACTTATGTTTCTTGTTAGTTCTATCACCCCTTTTCGGACAAAAGACCTATACCATAAAAATGGCGACAGTCGCGCCCGAAGGCTCAAGTTGGATGAAAGAAATGCGCAATTTTGAAAAAGAGATCAAAGAACTCACCAACGGGCAAATTTCCTTTAAAGTTTACGCCAATGCCGTCCAGGGTGGTGAAAAAGACGTTCTCAGAAAAATGAAACTCGGTCAATTGGATAGCGGTACCTTTACAGGAGTCGGACTTGGTAACATCGTTCCTGAAGTTCGGATTTTGGATCTGCCTTTTCTTTTCAGAAACAGTGCAGAAGTCGATTACGTCTATACGAATCTCTTTGATGAATTCCAGAAGCGCTTTATTGAAAAAGGCTTTTTTCTGGTAGGTTGGGCGGAAGTTGGATTTATCTACCTGTACACCAACACACCGGTGAGCTGCATCAGCGATTTTAAAGATGTTAAAATGTGGTTATGGAAGGGTGATCCATTGGCTAAAGCAGCCTTCGATGCAATGAATATTTCATCTATACCATTGGATATTACCGATGTTCATACTTCCCTTCAAACCGGTTTGATCGACGGAGTATATATTTCTCCTTATGGTGTATTAGCTTTGCAATGGTTTACAAAAACCAGCCACATTCTTGACTATCCTTTGACGAATTCCGTAGGCGCCGTGTTGATGACTACGAAGAAGCTTAACTCTATTCCTGAAGACACCCGCCGGATATTGATTGAAAAGACCAAAGAAAATATGCGGGAGATTGTTATAGCAAGCCGCAAAGAGAACCTTGAATCCTTAAAAGTTCTCCAAGAAGCCGGGTTGGAATTGGTGCCCGTTAAAGATCAGGCAGCTTTAGAAGAAATCAATAATACGGGGAAAGTTGTGCGTGAAAAATTAGTTGGAAAACTCTATTCACAAGAGCTATTGGATAAAGTTTTGGCGCTGTTGGAAGAATACCGGTCAAATCATGGTTCATAAACTTCGTATAATAATTGAAAAATTCGCCGGTGGCTTAGCCGTATTTTTAATGCTGGCGCTGGTTACTTTGTCTTTTACACAGGTTATCCTGCGGAACTTCTTCTCTGTCGGTTTTAATGCTGTGGAAGAACTAATGCGAAACGGCGTTCTCTGGATTGCATTTGTTGGCGCAACGCTTACGACATTGCGGGGAAAACATATTTCAATTGATATTTTAACACGAATATTAAAAAATAAAAACAAGCGCATTCTTGAATGGTTTCTCACAATCATCGCTTCAGTTATCTGCCTGATTATGATGTGGTACGGTATCCAATTTATTATACTCGAAATTGAAATGGATTCGGTCATTGCCGGATTTTGTCCCGCATGGATTATTGAAATTATTATTCCCTTAGGTTTTTTATTGCTCGCATTGTCATTCCCACTTCGATTGCTGGACACTAAACATGACGGTACAGATTAATGGCATGGGGAATCGCAGGCTTAGCTATTTTATTGATATTGCTTGGGCTCCCCCTCTTTGTAGCTATAAGCATAACTGCGGCTCTGCAATTTTTAAACCTCGACATTGATCCTACTGTTGTTATTGTTGAATTATACAGAGTTGCATCTGCTCCAACGCTTCTTGCAATTCCCCTATTTACCCTGGCTGGATATGTTTTAGCCGAGAGCAAAGCTCCAAAACGGTTACTAAACCTGGCTGATGTGCTGTTAGGCTGGTTGCCGGGAGGTGTTGCCATTGTATCATTTTCAACCTGTGCGCTATTTACCTGTTTTACGGGAGCTTCAGGAATTACGATAGTGGCGCTCGGTGGGTTGATTTATCCCATTTTACGAAAAAATAACTATAGCGAGAAGTTTTCTCATGGCTTGATTACATCATCGGGAAGTTTGGGACTTCTATTTCCGCCCAGTTTGCCTTTGATTCTTTATGGCATAATTGCGTCAGTGTCTATAGATAAATTATTTATAGCGGGAATATTGCCCGGTATATTAATAATTGTTCTATTATCAATTTATTCTATCCAGCAGGATATCTCTCATGTTGCGCAAAGAACAAAATTCTCACTCAAACGATTAATAGCGGCGATCAACGAATCAAAATGGGAATTACCAATTCCAATTGTGGTCATAGGTGGAATTTACGGCGGATTCATTACCGCGGTCGAAGCATCATCAATCACCGCCTTTTATGTTTTAATAGCAGAGTCCGTTATCAATAAAGATATCAATCTTCGAAAAGACCTGCTCCCCATTGTTCGTGATAGTGTCCAGCTGGTTGGAGGAATCCTGATTATTCTCTGTAGTTCAATGGGGCTTACCGCATACTTCATTGATGCGCAGATTCCCCAAACAGCCCTGATATGGATCAAGGGCGTCGTCAGCTCCAAAATTGCTTTTTTGCTTTTATTAAATATATTTTTGCTGATTACCGGAGCAGTTCTGGATATTTTCTCGGCAATTATTATCGTGGTCCCACTAATTGTACCGATTGCAACAAGTTATGGGATTAACCCCATTCATCTTGGGATTATTTTTCTGACGAACCTTGAAATCGGTTATATTACCCCGCCAATCGGCTTGAATTTGTTCATTTCCAGTTTCAGATTCAAGAAGCCTATTTTATATTTTTACAAGGTAAGTCTGCCCTTTTTAGCGATTATGCTGATTGCCCTGTTGATCATTACATACATTCCATCCATCAGCCTGTTTTTGGTAAATTTGTTTAAATAGTGTCTATCCGTAAACTATGAAACCTTGAGTCAACAAAACCCCGGAATCCGCCAAATGCCGGACAGGTGAATCCCGGGGTTATTCTTATTGTTCCCATTCCCAGATTGCCCGTTGTCGTGTCAGCAGTTGGGCAATAGGCTACGGAGTACAACCCCGTAGCCAGAATGGTTCGCATCTCTGCTCTCGTTAATTCTCGCTCCCGGGTTGCCTGCCTGCCTGTCGGCAATTATGTCGGGCAGGTACTCGGAAACGCACAGATGATCTCGTTCCGGGGCTTTGCTCCGGAACGGCACTATTTCCGAATCAATTAATCCTCAATCGGGTCAATCTCAAGCACACTATCAAACCCGGCAAAATTCCTTGCACTGGACCATTTCCATTCCTCAGGTATACTAACGTATCCCTTTCGAACCGGATTCAAATGAATATAATCAATTTTCTGCTGGAATATATCCAAACTCATGATTTGTTTGGGACAGTAGCCTTCCTGCCAGAACTGATGATCACAGTTTTGATGATATGCCGGATTAGCAGCTGTTAATTTTTGCAGTATCTGGATCTCACCAATGTTTTTATAGTGTTTTATAATTTGCTTTGCTGTAAATGACTTAAAACGACATATATTTCCGGTAAGATTTTCAGAGGATAATACCAGATGCAAGTGATTGTGCATGATAACAAATGCAAATATTTTAATTGCTTTTTCTTCTCTTAAAAAGCGCAATGAATCGATGATTATTTGTTTGATTACGTCGGGTTTTATTAAATCGAGCCAATCAACAACCGTACAAGTTATGGAATAGGGATAATCGCTTTCAAATACTCTGTAGCGGTTGCGTGTCATGTGATTATATTCGACTATGTGGATTGAATTGTCAAGAGAAAAACGGCTACGGAGTACAACCCCGTAGCCAGAATGGTTCGCATCTCTAATCTCGTTAATTCTCGTTCCCGGGCTACCCGCCTGCCTGTCAGCAATTATGTCGGGCAGGTACTCGGGAACGCACAGATAATCTCGTTCCGGGGCTGCACGCCTGACTGACTATCGGCAGATATGTCGGGCAGGCGCTCCGGAACGGAATCAGCAATTTAGGTTGAGAGTAAAAAATAAAAGCCTCCGGCTACAAAACCGAAGGCTAATAAAGAGCTCAATTCATTTATTCTATTTCAACTTCATCAGGTATTCAATAAGTCCTTTAGCGGTTTTACTAACCTCTTCAGTTTCTTTTTGTAAATCCACTACAAATGAATTTGATTCATAGGATCCCCGGACTGCCTCGAAATCAGCTTTAACAACTTCATCATCTCCATCAATTCCATAGCCTATCCGACTTGTTTGGTCAAATTCCTTTGAGGCATCCTTTAAAATCATTTTATTGAATTTTACACTGCTCATTTCCCAGTCTTTGACGATTAGTGTTAAATGATTTCGCTTCAAATCGGCAACGTTTAAGTCAAAGCGCTTTTCGATTAAGGCACAACAGTATCGCCAATTTTGCTCGGTATATTTTTCGTATAAATTATTTAATAATACATGCAATTCATCTACACTTTGTACACTATCCTCCCGCACTTGCTTCAACAGGGATTTTACATCTGTTTCGGCAGCTATCATTCCGGATATATCTACCCAATCATCATTACTTGGACTATTCATTGAAAATAGTTGCTTCTTAAAGTCAGAATACGACAAGATTTTATTGCTTCCAATTTCGATATATTTTACCACCTCATCGCCAATATATATTTTTACCGCCATTTCATAATTTTCAATACCACTTTGAATCTTAGAGCGTTTAATAAAAGTGCCGTTGTATTTAACAAATTCCTGGTTTTCTGATGATTGTTTATAAAGGTCTTTAAGAATTTCAATCCCTTTGATTATTTTTGTAATCGTATAGGGGTTAAATAAATCAAAATTTATTAAATCTAATCTATTTTGTTCGTTTCTGCGATCGCGTTTTGGCCATTTAACATTATCTCGATGAGTACCCGCAGTATATAAATTTCTGGATGGCATCAATAGGCTTTTTTCGCCTGATTTCAGGATATATGAAAAAGGCAGGTCAGTCGTGTCAAAGTTAGAATAATGATTACCAATCACTATAGTGAAACATCCGACTCTGCATGGCCACATCATGTATGATGAAGAACCTGTTTTGGAACCTCGCTCCAGGATTCCCTGATGCAGCGGACCGAGTTTGTACATATGATTGCTCATGTTACTTCCGCTGCCGGCATTGAAAAATGAAACCATTGCGGCGATCAACAACGTGGATTTATGGTGGGTTACCGTATAAGGTCCGGCAAAAACACTACACGCTTCCCCGTGAAATCCTTCAGAGTTCGCAAAAAATGCGGAATTTTCAGCAGAATATTGTTTCCCGATCTTGACTCCCTGTCCGATGAAACACCGGTCGATAAGCGCCGATCCATCTATTTTGGAACCGGATTGGATGATAAATTCTTGTGCAATCACACTATCGCCAATATATACCGGCGCTGCTTTTGTGCTTGCAATAGATCCTTCTTCCAGGCGGGTAGCATTTTGCACAATCGTATTTTCACCAAAATATACATTTTTGATGAAATCGGTATTCTGAATTACCGATCCTGTTTTTATACTACCCCGATTGGATTTCTTTGATTCAGCATATCGGGATATCAGATTCGATAATTTTTTAATCAGATTATTATCATGTCGGTAATTCACAATTATATAGGCGATCTGAGCGGACAATTTATCAAAAATCGGTAATAAGCGACCACCGCCCTCATTTAATATGCTGATCGCCACACCGTTTCCAAATGTCGTTTCTCCCTCGGTAATTACAACAGCGCAATTTTCGACAATTACATTCTCATCCAGCTCGTACCGGACTAAATTCGCGACATTATTAACGATACAATTATCGCCGATTTGACAATCTTGCAGGTAACTATTGTATATACCACTATGTTTTTCGATACCGTTCGGCAAAATTACATTTTTTGAATTTTTACCTAACTGAATATTGCCCTTGAAAATCACATTGCAGATATACTCCGGATTAAAACCATCTTTGACAAAAACGGTCTCCCAATTTTCAGATGTGCAGCCCTGCCTCTTTAACAGATCGATTTCTCTTGTGTTTATTTTCCTGAAACTCATGTTAATTGCCTCTATTTAAGTTTCGGTAATTTATTGAGGGTTTTATGTTCGATATTTTTAAAATATTTAACGGTGCCGACTTTCATTTCCATGGTCGCTTCTTCATCACAAACGATCATACCACGTTCATGTAGCTGTAACATCGATACCGTCCACATATGATTCACGCCTTCTTCCACTATTTTCTGGAGCGCTCTGGCTTTCTTATACCCATTGATAATGATCACAACTTTTTTTGCATCCATTACAGTTGCAACACCAACAGTCAAAGCAGTTTTTGGGACTTTATCAACATCATTATCAAAAAATCTGGAATTTGCGAAAACGGTATCGTATGTCAATGTTTTAATTCGTGTTCTGGACGCGAGTGAAGAACCGGGTTCGTTAAACGCAATATGCCCATCTTGTCCGATTCCGCCCAAAAAGAGATCAATGCCGCCGGCTTTTTTTATTCTTTCCTCATACTCATGACATTCTTTTTCAAGATCCGCTGCATTTCCGTTAAGGATATTCACGTTTTCTTTTAGAATGTCTATATGGCTGAACAAATTGTGCCACATAAAGAAATGATAACTTTCCGGATGATTTTCAGGGATTCCGACATATTCATCCATGTTAAAAGTAACCACATTTTTAAATGAGACCTTGCCTTCTTTATACAATTTGATTATTTCCCGATATGTGCCGATCGGAGATGAGCCGGTGGGCAATCCCAGAACATAAGGTTTATCGGGAGTTGGATTTGCTTTATTGATTTTTCCGGCAATATAATAGGCAACCCATTTACTTAATTTCTCATAGTCTTCATGAATTAAAATTCGCATTTGTATTCCTTTCTTTTATGATTTGCTTGTAGAAATCATGGTTTTAAAATAAAATTTATGCGCCCTGTATCTTTCTGATTATCAGTCGGTTATCATAATATCATAAAGTTATTCTCTACCCTATTTTGTATCTAATGCAAGAATTCTAATTGCGATAAAAATGGTAGTAATTACGTTAGTTATAAAACAGCAACGAATCGTTTCAAATATCTAATAAAAAAATGACAATGCTTTTGAACCTATGTAATCCTTAATTAACATCAGGTCAAGTATAAATAATTATTGAGCAAGTTTCAAGTAAATAGTATCTGAAGTTCCCCCGAAAATCGGGATTTCTCCTAGTTCAAATTTTTAGAGAGGATAACACACACACCGGCTAAAGCCGTACCCCTCTTTTTAGAGGGGAATCCTTAGTAAAGGGGAATGTAAAAACGTGAACTTTATGCGCTGAATTCTTTCTTTGGACATCTATTGCTAATTAGAGTCTGTCCATGTCGAAAACATCTCTTTGAGACAAACCCGTTTCCGCTTATTATTTGAAGATATTTTTATGCCGCTACTTCAGGTTTTGTAACACCCAATACTTCACGAATGGCATTTTCCAGATTATCTTTTGGAAGCGCCCCAGCCGCCATTTGCGGTTTTCCATCTTTTGGTACAAAAAGAATCGAAGGAATACTGCGGATACTGAAAATGCCAGCTAATTCCTGTTCCTGTTCTGTATTAATTTTATACACGTTAATCCGGTCTTTGTATTCTTCGGAGATTTCTTCCAAAATTGGCGCAACCATACGACATGGCGCACACCAGTCGGCGTAGAAATCAATTACACAAGGTAAATCACCTTTATATTTCCACTCTTTGTTTTTTTCAAAGTTAAAAATTTTCTCGATAAAATCATTCTTCGTCAGATGCTCAGTCATTTTTAAAAACCCTTTCTTTAACAATATTCAACCAGTCAGATACTTTTTAAATTTATTGGTTACGAAATAATTCAATGATCGTAACTACTCAACCGCAAACATGTCAGGTTTTATAATTTTCCTTTGTCAAGAAGATTTTACTTTGTAGCCTTCTACATCACAACCCCGAGACGAAAATATAAACATTAACCACTCCCTGTCCCTGGTGAATTTATTCGGTGATTACGCCGACTAAAGTCGGGAAAACAGGTAGAAGCCGTTCTATCCACCGAATAAATTCGATGGTTAATGTTTTTCTGCAACCGTGATTAAGCTCCGTTCAGCAGCCAAACTCCAGAACCCGAATAAACCTTACTAATTTTATATGGCTGAGTAGATATCAATAATCTTGATTATTTTTCAAACTATGTATTTCCGGCTCAATACCTCCATTTTCATAAAACAAGCCTCTCATGTGAAACCTCTCTTGCAAATTGTTCTACATTTATCCTGATTTCTACTAATCATCGCTGAATTTTGATCCTCTTTGTAATATATATTTAATTCCCGCAATACTATACATTATCTTGTAAATACTTGCATATATATGTAAATAGTGTTAATATTACTCGTATATTGAAATATGATGTAAAATAAAGGATTATATAATGGATGAAATCATGACAATCAACGAGGTAGCGAGCTATTTAAGAGTTTCAGAAAGAACGGTATATGAATGGGCAAGTAAAGGAGAACTACCCTGTGGAAAGCTCGGTACGTCATGGCGCTTCAAGCGATCCAACATTGAAGAATGGGTCAGTCATAAATTGTCCCCCAGAATACAAGCCCCGACTCTCACATCCCCTTCTCTTTCGGCAATTCTCAAACCGGAACGGACGGTACAGCTCCATTGCACAACAAAAGAAGCGGTATTAAGTCAACTTATCGATCTTTGCGCTGATATTCCGGAATTAAGCGGTCGTACGGAATTAGCCGACGCAGTATTTAAACGCGAACAACTGATGAGTACGGGCATTGGATTATCTATTGCCGTTCCCCATGTTCGATTGAATTCCGTTAATGAGTTACATATAGCATTTGGAGTAAATGAAACCGGTATTACCGATTATGAATCCCTTTATAAAGAACCGGTACGAATTATTGTCTTGATAGTATCCGTACGAGATCTGCAGACCCATTATCTCCAGACATTATCGCGTGTTTCACGTTTATTGAAAAATTCTCTGATCCGGGAACAGCTATTTGAAGCAAAAAGCAGTGAAGAAATATATAAGATAGTTATCGAAGGAGATAATCGCTTATGAATTTGAGTCCCGGGATATTACTTATTTTTGGTATTGGAGTTTTCGGTGGTATTCTAAGTGCAATAGTTGTGAAAAGACTCAGCATTCCTCAGGTGCTTGGATATATTCTCATGGGCGTTTTAATTGGGAATAGTGGATTACGATTGGTATCTCAAGCGGATATCGAAATGTTAAAGCCCTTTAATTTCTTTGCACTTGGCATTATCGGGTTCCTGGTTGGCAGTGAAATACGTTTCAGCACCCTAAAAAAATACAGTCGGCAATTTTCAGCAATTCTTTTTGCCGAGGGCATTCTGGCTTTTCTTTTCGTTGGAATACCTGTTACGCTCATTATGATCACGGTAACTCATTCAATACCAGTTTCCATTGCCACAGGTGTTGTGTTCGGCGCCATTGCATCGGCAACAGACCCCGCTTCGACAATAAATGTGCTTTGGGAATACCGCACCGCCGGAGTTCTGACAACTACTTTGATTGCTATTGTGGCTCTTGACGACGCACTTGCAATGACATTATACGGTTTAGGCACCAGCCTTGCCCAGATACTGTCAGGTGGTGATGCTAACATACTGAACCAGATTTTTATTATCTGTTTTGATTTATTTGGCTCAATCGGCTTGGGAGTCGGCGCCGGTTTTTTATGAACTTAGCGCCTTCGGCGGACTTTCAATCTTCTTCTATATACTCCATAGTATAATTATTACAACCAGGACATCCTACTTTTGGCATATATCCATCATAGTACTCATTGTTGATTTTAGCCATACCAATTCCAACA
>JAUVYH010000179.1 GCA_030603165.1 Fidelibacterota bacterium | reverse complement strand
TCTTTTGTTGAAACGGTGATTTTATTATTGGCAACTTTAAGTATTGCAACATTCTGTCCTAAATAGCGTAAACTAAATTCCATCTGGCGTGTGGCTGTTGATACATTCATATATAAATAAAGCGGTGCCCATTCATGGAATTCTTGTTTCTTGCTTTTGATTTTTTCTAAGTTATTATTAATAGATTGTGCATACTCGGCAAATCTTTGAATCCATTCTGGATTTTCTTTCAAAAGTTTATGCACTTCTGCAATCTTGTTTTCACATTCATTTAAAAAATCGTTCATTTTAAACCTCCCAATATTCGCCATCGGCGTGTAATTTTACATTATCAAATAAATCTTTATATTTTTCTGGCATAAAAGTGTGAATAGGAACTATTTTAGATGGTTTTAATGCTTTAGCAAATCGTATTAAATCTGCAGGGCTTGCATGTCCAGATGTGTGTATACTAATTTTAAGAATATTATTATTTTTTAACCATTTTCGCAAATTAGGAAAAGAATCCCGTTCCCAATATCCCTCCCATAGTGAAAAAACATATAATGCATCATTTAGTAAATTTGCTTTTTCAAGATCAGGAATATGTAATGGACGAAAAAGCAAGACGCATTGGGTAGATATTTCTTGAAGTTTTTCTATAAATATTCGTTTTTTTGAATGTCTTTTTAAAAGATCAAACCATTTATTGTTTTTTATTTGAACTCGCTGTGATTGGGGAATATAAAGAGCTATTTTCGGCCAATCTGATTGTGGTATCTTTTTGTTTCCGGTAGCCTCAAGGATAATAGCGCCATAGAGATCAATAACTAAGGTTTTGCCGGTTTTTTTACAAGCCCTAAAAATGGAAACAATGCGATCAATGTTTTGTGATGATGTATGCACCAGAGTGAGGCCGGTTGTATTTGCAAAAGTATCTGTAAATTTCTTCTCGATGTCAGTTTCACTTGGAAAGTGTTGATTACCTTCTAATCTGCCAAGCGTAGAGCCTTCCAATAATAGAACATCAATGTTGTCCGGTGGATTTGCAATTAATTTTTCTGTCAATTTCGCCTTTCGGCCATGCATTCTGAAATCACCGCTATAAAATAAGCGTTTTCCATCTGCTTCAATCATGAAGGAATAGGCATCATACCCGGAATGGTCTATTAAGAATGGAGTGATTTTGAATGGTCCAAGTTCTATGGGTATTTCAGACTTCAGGTTCATACCATTTGCAGGAACCGGCCAATTACCTGGTAAAAAAGGTGAAGCTTGTGTTAATATTCTACGTGCATCAACCCCCATTATTACAGGTATCTTGCTACTGACATGAGCAAGTAACCCAAAATGATCTAAATGAGGATGTGAGATAAGTATAGCCAGGAGGGAATTATCATTTCCATCAAAACCAGAAATGTCAGGTAGATAACTTTTGTCATTTCGTTCAGCATCCAGTGGTAAGCCAAGATCAACTATCAACCGTTTTCCAGATGAAATAACTTCAACGCAACTTCCGCCTATCTCTTTACTACCTCGATGAATACATATCTGCATTAGTTATTCTTTTAATTATTCTTTTTATCGCGTGCGCTTTTTGCATATAAAATCTGTGCATGTTAATTGTGTTTATTTCTACCATATCGTTTGGTATTCATACACTCTGTACTCATTACAACTAATTCAATCACGTTTTAATATAGATAATCACTCTCCCCATGTCAAGCAATATACCATTACGTATCATTCATTGGCTCGCAATTTATTTTTTTACAATTTTTGCAGAGCACCAATTGCTTTTACGGTTATATCGCTGAACATCCTAAAAGCCCGGCTGATATTTACGTCATGGCAATTTTCGGTGATATAATTATCAATCTGCTCAAGTTTCATAAGATACAGGGCATTTAGAGCCATAATTTTTTCAGTTTCGCTCGTTGTAGTGTCAATTATTTCAGGCGTTTTCTTATCAATATTGTTTAGAATTTCCATCAATTTATTGTAATTCATTTTCCCCTCCTTTTTAACGCAAAGGCGCAGAGATCGCAAAGGTACGCAGAGTTTATTAGAAAATTTCCTCCAGAAAGTGCTTGCCCTATTGAATATTGCTATTTCTCCTTATGAACGGTCATTTCTAAGGTTTCCTTTTCATATTGGTTTGATTACTCTCTATGATCCCGACTCGTCGGGACAGGACTTGTCTTAAATGTGTCAGCAACTTCGGTTTGGCTACATGTTTGTTATACATTTAATAATTCTCTGCGTTCTCTGCGCCTCTGCGTTTATAAATATATTTTTTCATTTTTTTGCTCTGGTTTGTCCAAGTTAGGATTAAACGGCGAAGCCATATTTTTTTTGAGTGTTATCAAAAGAGGAATTTAATTCCAGTAAGCAGAATTTTTCCAAATCCTCCTGCTTTAAAATCTTTTTGCTACCTTTTCTCCCGGCTGCTTCAGTAGCGGCATTTTTGATAACAACAGAAATCTGTCCGCCGCTTAATTCATATCTTGACGCTAAATGATTCATATCAATCTTGTCCACACCCGGAATACTCTCTGGTAAGTGGAGTCGCCACAATTTTATTCTTTCATTAATCTTTGGAAATGGAAACCGCAATTTCAAGTGAAACCTGCGGCTAAACGCCGGATCAAAATTATCTCTGAGATTGGTGGTGCAGATAAGAATCCCCGGAAATTCCTCAAAGGCTTCTAAGAACAGATTCTGCATCTGATTATACATCCGGTCTGTAGAACGAGTTATTTCACCCCGCTTTGATAAAAATTGATCGGCTTCATTCAGCAGTAAAATCGGGGCGCTATGAGTCCGCTTTATAATTCTATCATAAGTTAGGAAGAGATTTCGGACATTCTTTTCGCTCTCGCCGACCCAGGCTGATAAGATTTTGGATATGTCCGTTGTGAGCAGGGGTTTCTTTAGATAATTTGCGATAGCGCCCGCGCAAAAGGTTTTACCGGTTCCGGGCGATCCGTACAACAAAATCAGCAAACCGTGACTGTTTTTAACTGAATTTGTCTCTAATAATCCCCACTCATCCAAGGTTTCTGAAACATTGCTCCGATATTGCCCCAATCCCTTTATTAAGGTCTGTTTAAGGTTCTCATCAAGAATGAGGTCGTCTATTTGTTGTTTTGGATGGAGGCAACTGATAATAGGATTTCCGCGAAGGATTTCTTCCAGCTTGTTTTCTTCTCCAACAGGAGCTTCGTTCAGCAAGCGCCGTGCAATATCCGAACATAGCCGCACATCGGTTTTAGAACGGAACCCCAGTGTATTTTTCGTTTCGACAATTCCATTAATTATTAAATTAGCGTTCGGTAAAAGATATGTCCGGTTATTATGTAAATCGTAGCGGTCCTTACTGATTATTTCGATTAATTCACTTACTTCACTGTCGGCGTTATCAATTTCCTGTTTCAACAGATACATGACTATTATTTGTTCGTTGTGGTCAAGATGATACTCATCCGAAATCTCCATTAATGGAAACCGCTTTTGTGTTTTCGAGAGATTTTCTTCAATCCTTTGCCATTTTTGAGCAACATTATATAATTCATCGCCGATAGATTCATCAGTTGGAGAATAATTAACAATAAAGCGTGATACAGATAAATCCCTTACAGCATCAACATAAGCAAACCAGTCATTGGTAAATTTTTTATTGGTTCTATAGGGTTTTGTCTCTTCCGATTGGATTTCTTGATTTGTTACGAGTTTTCTTAAAAATCTCCTGGATATGAAAACGTCCGTTTCAAATAGTAATTCTTTATCAATACTAATTCTGATTGCTTTGTTTTTTACATTTGCCGAAACTCTTTTTAATCGTGAATCCAATATACCGATTTTTATTAGTTTTATTATACGGTCTAAATCTTTCAGGGCTTTGATCGGATCATCCTGGATTTGATTCAATAGATCAACCGGATCGTATTTGACACATTTTGCAGTCGCCATACCATACCAGATTGAAGCAATTATCAGGATGTCTTTTTGTTGAATTTTCGAATCAAAATATCTACCATTTTGAACAGTCCTGATTTTTTCCC
This sequence comes from Fidelibacterota bacterium, assembly GCA_030603165.1. GTDB lineage: Bacteria > Fidelibacterota > UBA2242 > UBA2242 > UBA2242 > UBA9312. Next base: position 2,312 of record JAUVYH010000179.1, on the reverse strand, counting down.
GAACTGCTCTCGTCAATTTTTTATCACTCCCTTTAAATGTTTGAACAACCTGTATTAATTGCTCGCTGAGAGACGTATTAATACCCATCACAACCTCCAATATTCAAATATCAATACCTGAGGTAAATATAATGATTCAGATGGTCAGATCATGTCGTTCTATTTCAGGTCGGAACAAAATTATTCAGAAAATTTTCCAAAGGAGCGACAATTACATTCTTTTTAATTGGATAGGCTTCATCAACTTGCGCGATAATCCAGGCTTCCTGCAGCTGAAGGTCAGAAATAGCATTCCAGAAACCTCTTGAGAAGATATTTACCGCTCATATTGCAACCTCTCCTTTCAAATTACATTGTTAACATGAGTAAGATAATATGATAAATCTAAATTCGGAAGATAAAATTTGTGTAAAATCAGCCATATAAAGTGGGTAAGGTTTATTATTGTTCTGAGGCTCGGCTGCGGAAAAACATTAACCACCGCCTGTCCCTTCGGGGAATTTATTCGGTGGATAGAATGATTTCTACCTGTCGTCCTGACTTTAACAAGAGTAACACACCCCGTCCTTCGGACACCCCTCTTTTTAGAGGGGAATTGGAAATCCCCCTTAGTAAAGGGGGAATAAAAGGGGGATGTAACCTGGTGTGTATTTTAACTTCCAATCGGAGTACTCACCGAATAAATTCGGTGGCTAATGTTTATGCCGAAGGTATACCTATGGCATAATTTCGCTTCAGGGTTGTAGTGTGGAAGGATTACAGAGTAAAGACTTGTTGCCAAAAGAAAATAACAAAACCTGACACGTTTGCGGCTGAGAAGAGACAATGAAACTTTGCTTTCAGGTAAAAATTTATAACAAGACTTATGCTTGATTAAAAGATATTTTTTCAGAAATAACAAAACATTTGCGATTTGCATCGCAAATGTTATATTAATATTGCGTTTTGAAACGCAACAATAGGAGGCGCTTATGATCACACGCAGTCTTGAACAAACTATTCTCGAACGTTTTCACCGTGGCAAAGTCATTTTGCTTTTAGGAGCTCGTCAGGTTGGTAAAACAACGCTTGTTAAACATATTACTGAAGTAAGCGGGCTATCAACACTGTATCTGAATGGCGATGAGGTGGATGTGCGTGATATGTTATCTGACACAACTTCTACTCGATTGAAAGCGCTCTTCGGGAAGAAGGAACTGGTCATCATTGACGAAGCCCAACGCATTAAGAACATTGGCGTTACTCTCAAACTTATAGTTGATAACTTGCAAAATATCCAAATGCTTGTAACAGGTTCATCTTCGTTGGAGTTGACATCTGAAATCAATGAACCTCTGACCGGCAGAAAGTATGAATATTTTCTGTATCCAATTGCTTTTCAGGAAATGGTCAGCGAAGATAGTCTAATGGAAGAAAAACGAATGCTGGAACATCGTTTGATTTACGGATACTATCCGGAAATCATCACACATGCAGGAGAAGAAAAGGAAATTCTCAATCTGCTAACAAGTAGCTACCTCTATAAAGATTTATTTGCCCTGGAACAAATAAAAAAACCGCCTCTTTTGGAAAAAATACTTCTGGCGCTGGCGCTTCAAATGGGTAATGAAGTCTCCTACCGCGAATTGGGACAGATAGTTGGCGCCGATAACGAAACAGTCGAACGTTATATTGATTTGTTAGAAAAGGCATTTATCATATTCAAACTCACTGCGCTGAGTCGTAATCTGCGTAATGAATTGAAAAAAAGCCGGAAAGTGTATTTCTATGATAATGGTGTACGTAATGCAATTATAAAAAATTTTAACCCTTTGTCATTGCGGCAGGATACAGGCGCTTTGTGGGAAAATTTTCTGCTCTCTGAACGTATGAAAACCAATCATTATTCCGGTCAGTGGGTCAACTGCTGGTTCTGGCGAACCCACAGTCAGCAGGAAATCGATTATATTGAGGAATATGAAGGACGGTTACATGCTTATGAATTCAAATGGAATCCCTCTGCAAAAGTACGATTTCCCAAAACCTTTTTAAACGCTTATCCTGACAGTCAAACATCTTTAATTACGCCGAATAACTTTGACGAATTTCTTCTTTAACACATAGTGCTAAAATTAGAGGTTTTTATTTTTGAGTTTGCTTAAGAAATGTTAAAACTTGAATTGTATTTTGCATAATACCTAAAAATCCCGAATAAGATTAAAAAAAGGCTGTAAAAGGTGCTCCTATTTGTTAAATTATAGTTAGTTACAACATATTTAACAAACGAAACAGGAGTCACCTTTTAGATGAATAGAAGATATAACAAAAATCGG
>JAUVYH010000230.1 GCA_030603165.1 Fidelibacterota bacterium | reverse complement strand
TTACCCTCGTATTAAAATCACCGGTTGCAATCTTTCGGGATGCGGCAACAAGTTCCTTTACCGGACGATATAAATTATTGCTGTAAATTAGTACTCCTATTAGAACAAACAGAATCACAATCAGTGTTATATTGATAATGCGGATTCGCAATGTATTTAACAAACTATCCACATCAGACAGGTATAAACTTGTTCGTAAGACCGCAATAATAATCCCATTCTTTTCTATTGGCGTCGCTACATAAAGCATTGTCTGCTGCATAGTCTTACTAAATCGAATAAAGCGTCCCATACTGCCTTGAAAAGCATCTTTTATTTCCGCCCTGTAGCCGTGGTTCTCCATTTTTCCAGGATCATTTTCAGAATCACTCAGAACCGCTCCGGATCGGTCAATTACTGTTATTCGTATATCAATTCTCTTGCCAAGTTTTTTTACATATTCATCTAATTGATCAATCTCGTTCGTTATTAACAAAGGACATATCATGTCTTCGATAGAATAATTTAGATGTACCAGATCGTTGGTTAGAGAATTAATGTAATGATTTTTTATATACCGGAAGGAGATGAAGAGTAATAACGAAGATAAGATAAGGATTACAAAAATATAGCCGCTAAAAATCTTGATGAAAAATTTATTCTCTTTAATCATTCTAATTTATACCCTACCCCTCTAACATTTTTGACGTACTTTGACGCCGTTCCAAGTTTTTCGCGTATATGCTTGATATGAACGTCAATCGTCCGTAAAATAACAATCTTTTCATCACCCCAGAGATGTCGTAATAACTGTTCCCGGGAAAAGACCCAGCCCTGTTTTGTGGCAAGAACTTTTAAAATATTGAATTCCGTTGAGGTTAGATCAACCGGATGACCGTTGACGGTAACGCTATAGCGCTGGAGGTCGATAACCAAATCATCGTTAATGTTGATCGTGGATTCTGAAATTTCAATCCGATTTCGCCGTAGTACCGCTTTCACTCTGGCAACCAGTTCTCTTGTTGAAAAGGGCTTGGTGATATAATCATCGGCGCCAAGCTCCAAACCAAGGACTTTATCAAACTCATCACCTCTGGCTGTCAGCATAATAATTGGAAAATTAGATGTTTTATGATCTGACTTCAGTTGTTTACAGACTTCGATGCCGTTAATATCCGGCAGCATCAGATCCAGAATCAATAAATCCGGAGTTTTTTCTTTGAGGAATTCTAAAAACCCCTCTGCTTTATCAAATTTAACGGTCTTATAGTTTGCCTTTTCGAGATGAATTGATACAAGTTCTAAAATATCCGGTTCGTCATCGACAATAGCGATTAATTCATTCATAGCTGTTTCCGATATCCGATTTTACATTCGTATTCATGTATGGAAATATAAGCAATATCAAAATTATTTACATAGTTAAAGAACATCGTTCCATTGGACAAAACTTTTAAAAACTGCTTAGTTCAGTAAACCTTTATTTTTCCTGATCATTACCCAAATAATCATTAATCCAATTAATGATATCCTCAAAAACACGATTCTTTTCCGGTTCATTGTGGATCTCATGATAGAAGCCATTATACCATTTCAAGGTCTTATCCTTTGAACTGACCGCATCAAAGAGTTCCTGGCTGCCGATAGGGTTGGTTAGTTTATCACTGGAACCGTGCATAATCAGAATCGGCAGCGTGATTGTTTCCATTTGAACCTGAATCCGGTTCATCGCGGTAATCAGTTCAAGCCCCGTCCGTGCCGGAATCCCGCCCCGGTAGTTCAGCGGGTCTTCATCATAATCCTTTACAATCCGTGGATCCCGGGAAATGGACGCCGAGTCCAGTTTGGTGGTTTTCATCCGTGGTGCATAAGTTCCAATAATTGAGGACATTTTAATAAGCAATGGAGATATATCATCACCTATTTTTACAAGAGCTCCGCTCAGGAGCAGTCCCTGGAATTCCGTCTTACGGGTAATGACATAGAGCGTCGCAATTGTGGCGCCCATGCTGTGCCCGTAGAGAAATATTGGAGTGTCGGAACGACGTTCCCGCACCCGTTTATAAAAAATGTCCAGGTCGCGCAGATGTTCATCAAATGAATTAACAAATGCTCTGGCTCCGTCGGATTTGCCATGTCCCCGCAAATCAAATGTCTCAATTCCAATAGTTTTGGACGTTAAAATTTTCGCGACATGTTCATAGCGGCTGCTGTGTTCACCAAGCCCGTGAACCAATAATACAACCGCTTTTACATCATCTTCCGGAAACCATGATTGCTCAAATAAAACAAGACCATTTGTTCCCTGAAATAATCCATGTTGGTATATCATATTCAATCCCGGTTATTCATCTTTTTGATTTGTTAATACGGTCGTTACAGATTTTATCATTCCGGCAATATCTGATAAATCGGATGGAATAATGATAGAATTGTTCGTTTTTGCCAGTTTTCCGAATTCATTCAGATACTGTTCCGCAACACGCAGATTGACGGCATTTAATCCGCCCTTTTCATTGATGGCTTTGGCAATTTCACGAATACCTGTAGCTGTTGCGAGCGCAACTTTCTTGATTTCTTCTGCACGTCCATCCGCTTCATTGATTCGTTTCTGTTTTTCTCCCTCTGAGCGGGCAATTGCTTCCTGTTTGTCACCTTCCGCACGATTAATCTTTGCCTGTTTATCACCTTCTGATTCCGCAATCATAGCGCGCTTTTCCCGTTCGGCGCGCATCTGTTTTTCCATGGCATCATTGATGCTCTGAGGCGGAACGATATTTTTAACTTCATAACGTGTGACTTTAACGCCCCAGGGATCGGAGGCTTTATCAACTGCATCAACAATTGTACTATTAATTGTTTCTCTTTCTTCAAACGTCCTGTCGAGCTCCATCTTGCCAATCACGCTGCGCATGGTCGTTTGTGCCAGTTGAGTGGATGCAAACTGATAATTGTTAATTCCGTAAGAAGACTTTTTCGGATCCACAACCTGCATATATAGAATCCCGTCCACTTCGACAGAAATGTTATCTCTCGTAATACACGTTTGCGGCGGTACATCAATGGCTTGTTCTTTTAATGTGTGCTTATAGGCAAGTTTATCCACAAACGGAACTAAAACATGAAAACCTGCCTCAAGAGTATTGTGATATTTTCCCAGGCGTTCGATAATAAAAGCGACTTTCTGTGGAACGATTCGAATCGTCCGAAAAAATACAACTAAGGCAAAAAGAATAATACCGATTAATATTACAGTAAACGACGTCATAATAACCTCCTACTTTAATGATTTTACTTTTAATGTGATACTGTCTTTGCCAACAATTTCCACCATTTCACCGACGGCTATATCGACATCGGCTTCGGCGTCCCAATTCGTGCCGTGGAATTCGATCTCGCTCCTAAGCTGGACTTGTGCTATAGGCGTCTCCACGAGACATCCTCGTTCCCAAGTTAGACTTGGGAACGAAATTGCCCCAAAAACTGCGTTTTGCTCCTTAGACATATTACTATGCTTTATTCCATTTTCCATCACATCTCTACTAACCTATCAATTTCCAAAACACCCTCACCATAGTAATAATTTCCAGCTGAACTATATATCCAATCCTGCGGCTCTTTTACGAATCCTTTCTTTACCGGATTATAATGAATGTAGTTCATCTTTTGCTCAGCCATATCCGTTGTAGTGATTAATTGTGGATGCACACCTTCCTGCCAAACTTGATAGTTACTCTCTTTCTTATATCTCTTCTTATAAAATTTAAACTGGTTCAATAGCCAGAGTTTATTGTCCCTCTCTGCCTGTTTTATTATTTCTCTGGCTGTATGGCGTTTTAACGACCTGATTTTGTTTGACAAATCATCACTGGAAATAAGTAAATGAAAATGATTATCCATTATTACATAAGCAAATATTTTAATTCCATTATTTTCCCGGCAATATTTTAAAG
>JAUVYH010000219.1 GCA_030603165.1 Fidelibacterota bacterium | reverse complement strand
TATGAATTATCCGAAATAGTTGACCAACTGCAAAATGGTGATGTTGTCATAATTGTACCTGAATATGCCCAGTTTTTTAAGGATAATTTGGAAGGTGGCAGAATCTTAATCAGGTTGATAACGCTCAGACCGGGTTCAATACGGTACATTTCATCCTGGAGACAGGTGTTGGCGATGTTGCGAGATATGGGGCTGGAAACCCGCAGTAAATTAATAAGCATGCTGGGCTTCTATGATCGAACAGAGATTTACAGAAGAGACGAATTCAATTTGAAAGGAGACCTCATTAGCCATCTAAAAGTAGATTTTACCGGAGAGAATCTTGCAATGCAAGCTTATGAAGTACGGTCGCTTGACGATTTCAACGCTCAAAGTATCGAAATTATTAATAATTTTGTGAATCAGGCAAGCCTCAATGGGGCAGCTGCTTTTTTTGCCTTTCCGGCAATCCCGGAAGCAAATTACTACGCTAATAAAATGAATATCGAGCAACTTTACACAAGACTGAAGAGCGAGCTAAAATCAGAAATTATTTTGGAACCGCAGGAATCAATATTCCCGCTTTCAAAATTTTACGATACGTTGTATTATTTGAACGGCAACGGCAGACAGATCATGACTGAAAGAATCCTTCAAAAAATCAATGATAAATATCATTAATGCGTGAGGGGCTATTCAGAGCAGTTTCCTAACCGTTTTTCAAATATCAATTCAAAACTATTGTTAAAAATAAGAAAGCCCAAAAAATAGAATTCTTTTCATGGTCTGATCCCCTGTTCCTTTAGAAAATTCCTCATCTCGTTTTTAAAGTCCTCATACTTTTTCCCATCGATATTAAATACTGAATACGGATCGTGAATAACACCGTTTTCAACATATATGTATTTAGGTTCAGTCTCTAAATGCCACTCTGTATAATATATAGAAACTATTTTATTATTTATTACAGCATCGGTACCCGATCTTAATATCAAAAGTAATTCAGGTTTTTCAGTAACAGCAAATAAATCATTAAACCACACAGTATTATGTCTTGTCATTATCGTATCCTCTTCAATGGTTCCCAAAATATCATCAATCACTTTTCCATATAAGACAAGATTCCTAGGATACTCTTCATCATGTATAGTGTGAGACCTAAGTAACATCGTATCTCTAAACGCTTCAACTAAAACGATACCATCTACCTCAGCCAATAATCCCCATATCTCAGGTAATCGTCTTTTTATTTGCATAACTAAGAAACCATCTCCACCATATCCACCCCAATATTTTTGAAATGAACCATCATATTTTAAATTCCAATGAAAAAGTCTAGCACTGATATATGCTTTTGCTGAAGATAATAGGAGATTCTCCGGAATATCCACCTCTCTTGCCGGAATATCATCTCCTCTTGCATGGACTTCGTTTCGAAATTTAGAAATCTCTACTCTTAATGAATCCCATTCTCTTACGACACGAGGATAACTTTCAATGCCGGGCCATCTCTGATCCCATGGGACATTGTGTCGATATTGATGTCTGTGGACTTTTCCATTATCTTTGTCTGTCTGCATAAAAACAACTTCAGATAAAAGAGCTACAACAAACAATATTCTGATAAAAACTTCCATCTTATTCCTCCTAATCGTTGTCGTTAATTTTTAATAGAAGCTATGCCTTCTTCAGCGTAATTTCAACTGTCTCTGTTATTTTTAGTGTCATCTCGTCCTGTTTTATTGCGATTCTTTTCTTTCAAAATAAAGCGATGCTAAATATCAGTATAAACTTTTGGTCATCAAACCTTCAGTAATCAATTCCTCCACTTCTGTGCCCAATTCGATAGGTCATAGACAAGAATATTTCAGGTTTACCAGCCTATTTTCTCGATTCCTGATGTAAAAAATCTGATAATTTTAAACGTATTTCCGATCAAGTGATTAAATAACCATTTTAAAATGGACAATTACTATGCCAAAAATCAATATCTTATTTAAACAATGTCTTATAAAAATACAAGAATTTTGATTTGAGGCGTATTCACCACAGATTAACGATTCTATCAGTTTGTGCTAATCTCATGTATATCATTAATACGCAAGGAGCTATGCAGAGCAGTTTTTTCGATAGATAGATTGGTCGCCGGTATTTTCTTTGAAAGTTGTTGAAAGTAGATAAATGGATAGAATTCGATTTATTCTTTTATTCCCAGTTCCTTGCACATCCGATGAAAATTTGAGGGCGCCATTCCGAGTTTTTTGGCGGATTCCATATCTGTCCGGCTGTGCCTTTGCACAAATTCGATATATTTACGACGGAATAGTTTATCCATTTCTTTGAGGGTCAGGATATGTTGGGTAGAGAAATTCGGAAATTCAGGTACTTCCGGCTGAATAGCAATTGTTCCTTCCATACAAGTATCAACAAGATCTTCCGTGATTTCAGTATCATTTGCTAAAATAACCATTCTTTGAACGACATTTTTCAATTGTCTCACATTTCCCGGCCAGGAATAATCCTCCAGCATTTTCATAGCTTTAGGCGTTACTTTTAGAGGTTTAACACCCATTTCTTCACAGTAGTAATCCATAAAATAATTCACAAATACAGGCACATCTCCAATTCGTTCTTTTAAGGGCGGAACTTTAATTTGGAGGATATTAAGCCGATAATATAAATCTTCTCGTAACTCCTTCTTCTTTAAAAGTTCATCAACATTTTTGTTGCTTGCCGCAATAACCCTTACATCGACGTAGTACGTTTTCTTCCGGCCGATTTTAGCTATTTCTCCTTCTTGTATCACCCGCAACAGTTTTGCCTGGGCGGAGGGCGGTAACTCGGTGATTTCATCAAGGAAAAGCGTTCCGCCATGAGCCTGCTCGAAAAGTCCCGGCTTGTTTTGGTTGGCGCCAGTAAATGACCCTTTTTCATAGCCGAATAATTCACTTTCAATGAGATCTTTGGGAATTGCGGCGCAATTTATGGTTAAAAATACTTCATAGCGTCTTGTACTTTTATAGTGAATATTTGTCGCTATCAATTCCTTGCCCGTTCCCGAATCACCTATTATAAAGACATTTGCGTTAGGTTTCGCAAATTTTTCAATCAGCGTCTGCAGTTTTTGCATTGCCGGTGATTGTCCGAGTAAGGGAGCTGACGACAATATAGAGTTAATATTTTTATCGAGGCGCCTTTGAATTTTATGTTGAGCAAGTTCCGACTGTTTTAAGGCATAAGCATTCATAATACTTAAAACAAAATCCGTAGGCTGATAAATGAAATCCTCTATATCGCCGGGATATTTGGTTCCGTACCAATAAGCGCCGCTCTCCAATAATTTATTTGCAAAACCAGGATCGGTTTGATTTATTGTCATTTTAGTGATGACTAATATTTGAAGCGTCGGATCCAGGTCTTTGATCTTTTTTATTAAAGCTTCACCGTATAATCCACCGGAAATCTGGTAATCCATAATAACAACGTCATACTCGCCCTTAGTCTTGATACATTTCAGGGCATCGTAACCGTTTTTTACAACGTCTTTTATCTGTATTCTTGATTCATAAGGTTTTAAGGTATTTGCGATGCGATCAACATCGTATTTCTCATCTTCGATGACTAATAAATGTATTAAATCATTCTGCATAGGGTGATCCTACCGTATGGCGAATTGTAAGCATAAATCGTGCGCCGCCGTTTGCATTGTTCATTGCAGTCAGATCCCAGGCACAGCGATGTTTGCAGATCTGATAGGCAATGTAACATCCATATCCTGAATTTTCAGAAAGACTTTTATTAGATGTATGTTCAAGAAAAATGTTCTGAACGCCGGCTTTATTTTTATCCAGCATGGTTTGATCAATTCCAACGCCATTATCATCGATAGTGACGGTTGATGTATTATGGTCCCGATCATATTTGGTTTGGATGTTTATGGTTACTTTGCCGTCCGGATTGTGGTCGATGCTGTTATAGATTAACGGTTCGAGTATTTCCCAGATGACATATTCATTGATATGCACGACAGGCATCGCTTTATCAAGAGAAGTTGTGATCTTCTCCAGGTTTCCAAATTGTTCCGGACTTTCGTACAGGTTTTTCACAATGAATTCAATGATGCTGTTAATGTCGCTTTTGAAGGCGGGATTTCGGATTGTATTAATCGGCGGATTGTAGGATTTCATATCATAAATGATGCGCTGAATGAAGCCGGCGAATTTTGAAATTTTTGACACGCCTTCCTTGAGATTATTGGGCTCCAGGTTGCGAAGGTCTTTCTTAATGTATCCCAGAATTTTTTCGGCTTTATGGTGGGTGTGGTAAATCCGTCTGGCGAACAGTTGTTCTTTTTGAAGCTCGACATTCTTTTTTAACTGAACCTGCTTCTCTTCATAGAGTTGCCGAAGCGCGCTATCTCTTTCTTTTACCATGAAAGAAGACAGGTAAAACATTGAGAGAAGCCCAAGCATAATCAGGGCGGTAAAGATAATACTGATGTTGGAATAACC
>JAUVYH010000038.1 GCA_030603165.1 Fidelibacterota bacterium | reverse complement strand
AGGCTTGTCTTCAATCCATAGAATTTCCATATCAATATCCTTTCAATGCTTCACTTAGTTTTTTTCGATCTATTTCTATAGGTATATTTGGAATAAATAAGTCCTTTGAAAAATTCAAAATTACCTTGAATATTTTATCATCCTTTTCAATTCTCAATGTCATTTTTTCATCTTTTGTCTCATTCAGCATTTCCAGATCATTTTTAATACCTTCTAAACCTAATCCTGAGCCAAGAGTAAGTTTTTCTTTACTTAAGAATGGATTCTCCCATGTGGAAATCAAATATGGTTTTTTGTTTATTTGTTTTTCATCAAAAGTGATATTAACCCAGATGTCCTGGTTTTGATCACAATATTTTAATGCGTTGAAAAATAATTCACTAAAATATCCCTGTAATAGTGCTTCAGCATATTTGTCTTTTGCTAATCTGATTTCTGACCATGTAGGAGATAATTGATAATTTATTTTGGCAATGTTTTTACTCGCCCATTCAATTGCAGTTTGGCGTGAATTAAAAAATACATTTTCTTCAAAGGAGTTATTCCAATTTTTCAGATTCATTTTTGTCTTTTTTGAAAGTATATCTCTAATACTGTCTAACTTGGGATAATCCTCATTTAAGAATCTGCCGGCAAGGATTCTTTCTAAAGAATTATTCAAAATTCCTTCAATCGTGATAAACTTTTCTGTGGTATCTTTATCTAACCGGTCTCCCCTGATCAACATTTGGAAACTTTTTTCACTGCCGGTATTGCGCGCCTGCAGCATTTGCCCTTGCCGTTTAATTAGTACTTCGGCATGATAAGCGTCATTTAAAATCATGGCATCTTTTCTGAACTCAATATGTTTTTTTAGTTTGTTCGCCACTTCATAAATAGAGTTTGGGTAAAGTGTATTTGCAAGAGTATGTGAATATTGTTGAATCATTTTTTGGAGTTTTTTTCTGGATAACATTTCCATAATAGCGATCTTCTTAGTATGTCTATTTTCTATTTCTTTTATCTCATCCTTATGATCGTTAATAAGTTGGGAAATTTCTTTCTTTAATTCTTCTATCTGTTCTTTTTTTGTTTTCCTTTGAAAAACTTGATCGTTAGTCTTTTCATTTAAAAGAGCATCATATTCATCCTTCATGATAGCATCATATTCATCCTTCATGATAGCATCATATTCATCCTTCATGATCGAATCGTATTCATCCTTCATAATAGCATCATATTCATCCTTCATAATAGCATCATATTCATCCTTCATGATAGCATCATATTCATCCTTCATAATAGCATCATATTCATCCTTCATGATAGCATCATATTCATCCTTCATGATAGCATCATATTCATCCTTCATAATAGCGTCATATTCATCCTTCATGATCGAATCGTATTCATCCTTCATAATAGCATCATATTCATCCTTCATAATAGCATCATATTCATCCTTCATAATCGAATCATATTCATCCTTCATAATCGAATCATATTCATCCTTCATAATCGAATCGTATTCTTCCTTTGATATTGCATTATATTCTTCTCCATTTATTTCTAGGTTTTCTTGTTTTTGAAACTTAATGTTATTTTGTCTATTTGACTTATTCATTTCATCTTTTTTAGGATTATTTTTCTTATTTGTTTTTCTAATAATTTCTTTCTTTTGTTTTTTATCTTTACTAATATGATTCATAAATACCCCTAATTAAATAAATACTTAATTATATTCTTATATAATTCATTAGAATTTACAATATTGTTGTTTGATTTAAACTTTCCAAATTTCCCGACTTTATCATAATAAAAATCAATCACAGTCTCTTGATTGTCCTTTTGAAAAAAATATTTCTCCTGATAATTATTATGAATTATTTTTATAATGTCTATTCCAGCATCTCGTAATTTTAATTTCATCTCATTATAAAATTCCTTTAAAAACGGCATATCATCGGGAAATTCAATTTTTAAGTTCTCCAGTTCAAACTTATTTAAATTATTGTCAAGGAATATATATTTTCCTGCTATAGGATTTAATTTCTTAATCAAATCCTTATTTAATTCATTTTCTACGGTAGTCTGTGGAAAAATTCTCGTTATTTGCCCCTTTTTATTGTACCAGAAGTCAAAATAAACAGAATGATTGTCTTTTTTTGAAAAATAGTAGCGTTCACAATACTGTAAGTTATCAATTTTATCAATATTTATTTGTTCATCTTTTAAAGTATCACATATTAAGAGAAATAGGTTTTTTACAGCCGGTCTCCCTTTTGATATGTGGATTAATTTTCCTGGAGTTTTTTGATATATCACATTATTTTTCTGATTAAAGTAAGTTTCACTGCTATGTTTCAAATTATCAGCAATTCCAAAATGTGGTTCATTAAGACAGTACAGTTTCTGTTTTGCACGGGTTATCGCAGTGTATGCCCACCTGAAATAGAACTGATTGAAATAGCTCATATTTGTTTTGAAGTCAATAAATACATTTTTCCATTCACCACCTTGCGCTTTATGACATGTCGCAGCGTAGCCGTATTTTACCTGTAAGCAATTAAAATATGGATCGCTTTTTATTGCTTCTTTAAATCCCGGAGTGTTTGGTTTCAGGTTTTTATTTCTGACTCTGAAATCAACATAAAGGGCTCTGGTTTCTTCAGTTGAAAGATTTGGCTTTGATGAATCAAGAAGATTTTCCATAATCTTACATTTAACATCGTAAGTTTTACCGTTTTTATTATCGAAGCGTATGACAGCATTTCTGAAGGACAGATTCACCTCGATTTTATTATCTTCTTTTTTAAGAGTAATTTTTCTTTTTTCCGATAAATTATCAACATATTGAACAATTCCAAAGTCGCCATTCAAAATCTCAATCTCGTGAACATAATTGTTCTGAATAACAATAATCCTGTCTCCTTTAGTTATACTATGTTTCCCGGAAAAGAAATGTTGTCGAATGGCTATGTTGTAATTTTTTACACTATAGTTAGAGTGTGCTATGATTATTGTTTCTTTATCTATTCTATTTTGACAAGCGTTTATGTATTCGGAAATTAGATTTTCATGTTTAATTAATTGGATATCTTTCTGACTCTCTGAAATTTCTATCTGGTTGTATGTATCTGACTGTATTGATTTTCTGATTTTCGTGGCATTATTCAGAATCCCACTATCCTCTTTTTGTCGGATTACGTCTTTCATTACAAATTCTTCTACTTCAATATTACTGAAACCAGATTGAAGATATTTTTTATCAAGAGCTGGTGAAAAATTCATATTTACAGGCGGGAGTTGTGCCGGATCTCCAATAAACAAAACTTTTCGATTATTCGAATAGGTTAGACTAATATAATCAAAAAGATCATTTAATAGATAGCCTGATCCAAACCTGAAAAAATCGCTTTCTGAATATTGGTTTGAAACCATTGAAGCTTCGTCAATAATATATACTGTGTTTGTTGGATCATCATTTGTTCTTAGCTCAAAGTAATACTTAAAAGTTTCAAATGCGTCATTATTTTTTATTTTATACTCTTTTAGATCAAACATTGAATATATGCTTTTATGGATTGTATAAGCATTAAATCCTGACTTTTCAGTGATGACTTTAGCCGCTCGTCCCGTTGGAGCCATTAAATGAACTGAAATATCATTTTGATGAAGATATTTTACAATACCTGTAAGCATTGTTGTTTTGCCAGTTCCGGCATATCCTTTTAGTAAGAATATTTTTGATGAATTATTCAAAAAGTGTGAAATTCTTTTTAATGCCTTTGTTTGAAAGTTGCTTAGCAGAAAATTGAAGCAATTTTCAAAATTTTCTTTATTTGCTGTTTTTAGTTCTTGTTTTTTCATAGCGCTTATATATTAGGCAATTGATATACCAAAGATATAAAAGAGGAATTATCTTAATGGTTTATATACATTTACATAAATCCATGATAATTGACTTGAAGATATCATCGTAAACATCTTTACTTTCCACTGTAATTATTTTTACGTTTCCCCATTACGTTGTCCAATCCGCGAAGCAGATAAAAGATTTTTCATGGCATAATAAAATCCAGATAATTTTCATGATTGACTTGCTGAAAATTAGCAAAAGCCCAATTATAATTGACTGTATTTAGCAAAATTCCGTCATATTACAAGCAGTTATTTTAGCAATTACTGTTTTTTCTATGATTGACTTACACTGTTTCAATTTTATTCGTCGCTATCTGTCGGTTCACTAACTGAAAGATTCAGAGAATTTTGTGAGGTTTTATAATTTTTATGAAGATGCCCATAGTAAGGTTTTATTTTTGCTATTTTGGGTTTTTTGCCACTATCCTTAAAAATATTTTCTGCTATTTCATCGACATTGTCCAGTAATATTTTTATATCGTAACCGGCTTGTTTCGCCATTTTTGCCTGGGTTTTCCACTTTTCTTCCAATAATTCATTTGTTAACATAATCAATCCTCCTTAAATAATTCAAGAGGTGTAATAATTCACAATTCAATTCCTAATTTCCGGAGTCTTGCCCGGAAGGTATGCGGTTTAATGCCAAGTAGTTCGGCGGCTTTTTCGGCATTACCGCCGGTCTTTTGCAACGCCGCTTTGTAAAATTTCGGTACGATTTCAGCGTCAAAGTCAAATCCCTCACCAGGGATTTCGACAAAATCCGAACTTTTATCAAAGTCTATAATGTTTAAATGTTCCGCCTTGATTTCATCACCGGGATAGACAAAAGCCGCTTCAGTTGCATTTTGCAGCTGGCGAATATTGCCCCGCCAGGGATTAACGTTTATAAGATTGATTGCCGACTGCGACAGAAATTTATGCTTGCCCTGTTTTTGGTTGAATTTCTCTACAAAGTAGTTTGACAGCAGTATTTTATCATTGCCGCGGGTTCGCAGCGGCGGAAGATAGATTTTACAACTTACAAGCCGGTAAAACAGGTCTTCGCGGAATATTTTCCGCCGCACCTGCTCCATAATATCTTTATTGGTAGCGGAGAGAATTCGTACGTCAACTTTTTCTTCCTTGATTCCGCCAACCGGGATAAATGTTCCCTCCTGCAATACGCGCAGCAGTTTTGTCTGCATATAATCCGGCAGGTCGCAGATTTCATCTAAAAAGATTGTCCCGCAGTCCGCCAGTTTGAATTTGCCCTCTTTATCGGCGACAGCTCCGGTAAAGCTGCCTTTTTTATGTCCGAAGAATTCACTCTCGAACAGTTCCGGGCTGATCGCGCCGCAATTTACTTTGATGAAGGGTTTTTCTTTGCGGGAGCTGTTATAGTGCAGGGCTTCCGCAACCAACTCCTTTCCCGTTCCACTTTCGCCATAAATAAAAACGGATATATCGCTATCGGCAAAGAGTTTTATCTGCTCCTTAAGCTGTAGTATTTCCGGGCATTCTCCGATTATATTATCGTAGGCAAGCTCGCGGGTTTTCAATATTTTGTTTTCACGGGAGAGTTTTGTTAGTTCAACTTTTACCCGATCAACCTGTTTAATTTCGGGAAAATCATCGAGATTAAAATTTACATCGGAAATTCCGGTTTCCCGCTGAACCTGTATGAGTTTGGCTTTAATTACGCCGCCTTGTTGCAGGAAAATCCAGCAGGCGTGCATTGTAGGCGTACCGGAAGTGATTGAAATAGTATAGCCGGCTTTTCCGTTTTCATCCAATATCTCACGAACCGATTTATACATAGCCGGATAAACGGTGTTATAATCGGTAGGATTCTCTATTAGCGTTGCCTTGTAGATAATTTTCACTTCCGGGTAATGTTTTCTGCAATATTTTAATATATCCGACGCAGGTTTCAGGTATTTATCGCTGTTGTATAATAGATAGACTATATCAAATGACATCTCTTTTAAGACAGAAAGAATTACTCCCGGTCGTTCCCCGGTGTAACAATCATTGTTGCCGATAAATGTTAGGAGTATTTTTTTCATAAAAAGCTCTCCAATCTGTTCAAATGTAATAAATCATTGCATTGTTTACAATGTCTTGTTGCTGAATTCCGCGTAAGATTCTGCCGGGAGTAAGATCACGACTGAACTGTAATCAACAGTTGAATCCTTCAACGGAAAATACTAAACTACGGTCTGATTTTTAAATATAATTTGAGTTTTTTATGAAAAATATCTTCGTTTGGCTATCCTTCATTTTGTTATTAACGACATGTACCCGGATCAGCATACAAAAAGAAAAAGCATCGCGGGTTGAATCAGCGACTCCCACGGCAGCGGCATGGTACGGCAAAGCAACCGCAACCAATGACTCCGATCTGAAAATCGAATATCTGTCAGAAGCCATTAAGCAAAAACCCGATTTCACTTCGGCATATTTGGAGCGCGGGCGCGCTTATATCCAAATAGCACAATATGATTCAGCGATTACAGATTTGAACATTTTCATTCAGACAAATCCGGATGTAGCCGAAGCCTACTCACTGCGTGGAAAAGCCTTTGAAGCCAGGCGATATCTCAATGACGCCCTTACGGATTATTCCAAATCAATCGAAATCAATCCCCAACCCCAGACCTATATTGAAAGAGCCAATTTACTGAAGCAACGACGCCGCTATTCCAAAGCCATCCTGGATTATAGTGAAGCAATAAAAGGCGTTCCCAATAATGCCGATATTTACATTGCCAGAGGAGTCTGTTATCAGAAATTAAATCAACTGAATCCTGCCATCCTGGATTATCAGAAAGCCATTCAGTTGCGTCCTAATGATGCGGATCTCTATTATAACCTGGGTTCAATTTACTGGGTTCAGGGCAAATGGAAAGATGTAATCAAAGTCTGGGAAAAATGTCTCGAACTTCAACCTGATCATTCCAGGGTCAATCAATACATTCCCGCTGCCCGGAAAAAAGCCCACAGCAGCAGGTAAAAGCGCTATCTTCAAGATTCCCTCGGTTATTTCAGGCGGTATTCCATACAATTTTAATAAATGATTGTTTTTTTATCACAAAAGATTCATTATTAACTTAAAAATAAATATATTCAGGTATGTGTAACACACTCAAGGAGATGTCATTTGTCAAAATTCATTAATCTTTTTCGCTCTTCCCTCCTGACCCGCCGACATACTGAACGCCCGGAGGATGTCCGGGGACCCTATTTCCGTGACCAAACAGCCATTATCCACTCCCTCGCCTTTCGCCGTCTGAAGCATAAAACCCAGGTTTTTTTCTCTCCTGAAAACGACCACATCTGCACCCGGATTGAGCACTCGTTGCACGTAGCATCCATATCGGCAACGATTTGTAAAGCGCTGGGACTCGATGCCGAGTTGGCACACGCCATCGGACTGGGTCACGATCTTGGTCATGCGCCCTTTGGTCATGCCGGTGAATCAGCGCTCAATCACCTCATGGAAAAACCCTTTATTCACGAAGTTCACAGTCTCAGAGTTGCCGATAAACTGGAAAATTATGGCAGAGGACTGAACTTGACTTTCGCTGTGCGTGATGGAATTATCTCCCACTGCGGCGAAGTAGATGAACAGTTTGTCGAAGTGGCAACAGTTCCGAACAATCCGGATGAGGCAGTATCTCGCCCGACATCACCAAGCACCTGGGAAGCCTGTGTGGTACGCGTCAGCGATTCCATCGCCTATCTTGGCAGAGACCTCGAAGATGCCATCAAAGCCAATCTGATCACAGCCGATGATATCCCGAAAAATATTCGATCAAGTCTCGGAATGACAAACAGCGATATTATTAACAAGTTGGTTTTTAACGTCATAGACTGGTCGAAAACAAATGGTAAAATTGGTTTTTCAGCCGAAATGTTCAGCATCCTCAAAGAATTCAAGCAATTCAGCCGCACCCACATTTACGATAATCCTAAAATGGATTACTGGAACAGCTATTCCGAAACCGTCCTGAAATCCATTTACCACTATTTGAGTCAGCTTTTTGAAAAGAATCAGGCTGATTTTAGCGCCTATGCTATTAGTAAGACAGCGCTGGATAATAAATTCGGGAACTACATCAAAGCTTTACAGGGACTCTACTCCGTAAATGGTTTTGACAGAGATACCATTCTGACAGATTATATTGCCGGAATGACCGATAGCTATGCCCTGCACTGTTTTGAGAATATCCTGACCACCGGAACCACGGGACTTTAATAAAATTAATATGTAACTTTTCATGCGAGCAGCGCAGCTAATGATGAAAACGAGAGGTTAAAATGACTCAGCAAATTGATCATATAAAATCGTTCTATGATGAGTTACTACGGACACGGCTATTGTCTTTTGTAAATGCGACGCCCGGGTTCGTTCATAATATCAGTAACCCGCTTACTATTATCTCTACGCGGGCTCAGTTATTGCAACTGAAAATGCCACAGAACGCCGACTTTGAGAAAATGGTTAAACAGAGTAAAACCATTGAATTGATGCTGAATAATTTATTCTATATCAGCCATAACATCCTTGATGAAGAACTCAAATTACTAAATATTAACGAGCTTCTAAAAAATGAATTAACTTTCTTACTGACCGATTCATTTTTTAAACAAAACGTGAAAAAAAATTATCAACTCCATCCTAATCTACCAAAAACAAAAGGCGTATATTTTCATATTTCAATGGTTTTCTTCTGCATAATGCAGTTACAGTTATTCCTGATGCGGGAGGCTATCGAGAAAAAAGTTAGTATTCGAACATCTGAAAAAGATAATAACATCATCATCGATATTACCGGAACCGGAGAACAACTATCTAAGGAAGAAACAAGCCAAATATTTTCAAAATCAATCAACCTGAAAACAGAGGACATTAAGCCAAAGCAACAACTGATTAATAATCTTACAAAATCGTGCCAAATGACGCCTGGCAAAAACATCATATTAACCATTGAAAGCAACCCTGACCAAACTCATTATCAAATAGTGACACCGATAATTCATGAGTAATTATTATGCATAAACCAAAAATATTAGTCGTCGATGACGAACCTTATATCTGTGAAGTGCTGGTAGAAATTCTCCGGGATAAAGACTATGACATCGAGTCTGCTTATGACGGGAATGAAACAATCGAGAAATTCAGCAAAGGATTATTCGATCTCGTTTTATTGGATATCGGTATGCCTGTCATGGGAGGACTGGAGGTATTGAAGAGGCTGATCAGCTTAGACCCTACTGTTGCGGTCATTATGGCAACAGCACAGCGTGATATCGAAACAGTTGTCGAAGCAATCAAAATAGGCGCTGAGGATTATATCCTCAAACCTTTCAATGATATTAATATGATCAAAACATCCGTTCAAAAAGCGCTAAAGATAAAAGCCATCAAGGATGAGAACCGATACCTGAAAGATCAATTAAAACGAAAAACAAAAACTCATTCAATCATAGGAAATTCCCTCCAGATACAGGAGTTAATCCGGATGATCAGCAAGGTAGCGCCACTGAATACAACGGTAATGATAATCGGCGAAACCGGGACGGGCAAGGAACTCGTAGCGCAAGCCATACATCAGTACAGCGACAGATCCGACAAAAAATTTATCAGTATAAACTGCGGCGGGCTGCCGGAAACATTATTGGAATCAACTTTATTCGGTTATGAAAAAGGCGCCTTCACCGGGGCTTTTAAACGCACAAAGGGCGTATTTGAGGAAGCAGAAGGCGGAACCTTATTTCTCGACGAAATCGGCGAAACCAGTCCCGCTCTGCAAGTGCGACTTCTGCGTGTTCTCCAGGAAAAAATGTTTCAGAGGGTCGGCGGCACGGAAAACATCAATTCGAATATTCGAATCGTTTCAGCTACCAACAAAGATATTGTTAAAGAAGTTAAAGCCGGTCGATTCAGAGAGGATCTCTTTTATCGGCTAAATGTTATCACACTCAATGTACCGACTTTTAGAGAACATCTGGATGATCTTCCCCTACTTGTAAAATATTTCATCGAAAAATATGCTTCATTTCATAATAAGAACATAAGCGGTATTGAAAAAGACGCTCTGGATTATATGATGAATTATAACTGGCCCGGTAATATTCGTGAACTGGAAAATGTCGTTGAGCGAGCTGTCGCATTGTCGGAAAGCACAGTGATCACCGGGGCTGATCTCCCCGGTACTATCGTTTCCGGGAGTAACCGTACATCCGTTAAACAACAGACAAAAGCCTTTTCTGAAGCAAAGAACGATTTTGAAAAAACTTATCTGCTGAATATTCTGAAAAGGCATAACTGGAATATTGCAAAAGCCGCCCGTGACGCGCACATACCACGCCAGAATTTTTACCAGAAATTAAAGAAATACAATATCTCCCGTCAATAGTGTCACATATTTATTACATTTAATAGTCCTTCTTACCCCTCTATCGATGTCATAAATTAGAGTGAATTCTTACGAATGATGTCATATATATGTGACATTCACATTATACAATCCGACACCGTAAATACACATATACACATATTATATAAACACTTACAAAAGATGGCACATCCTTTGACATTATGGTGTGTGGGTGGTGGAAAATTTTACATAATAAAAAAAATGCAAGCATCAGTTACTAAAAATATTCCCGGCAAAGACCTGATCGAACAACGAATCCGTTCATTTGTTTTGCTGAACCGAATTCCGAAAATCGATCTATCTAACATAGGTTTTATCGATCCCACGGTTGTAGGACTGATCCCGGAAGACACTGCCCGCCAGTTTCTTGTTATTGCTTTTGCTCAAAAAAAAGGCGTGCTTTCAGTTGCAATGGCTAATCCCTTCGATCCTCTGGCGCTTGATATCATTCAGCAGAAGACCGGTTTTCAAGTTGAGACTAATTATGCTCCTCAGTCGCTCATTGAAGCCGAAATTGAAAAGTATTACGCTCAGAAAGCAAACCTTGAAGAAAGTATGAAGGAACTGGTGGACTTTGAGATCGAGGACGAAGAAGAGGACGACGAGGAACAGCTCCGAATACAAGCGGAAGACGCCCCGGCAATCAAATTTGTAAATTTATTACTTTTACAAGCCACCCAGGATCGCGCCAGTGACATCCATATCGAGCCTCAGGATAAAGAGATCAAGGTTCGTTTACGGGTTGACGGTATTTTGCGTGAAATCTCCCCTCCCCCAAAACGAATGCAATCCGGCATCATTTCCCGGATTAAAATCCTGGGTGGTCTTGATATTGCCGAACGGCGCGTTCCCCAGGACGGCAGAACCAAGATAAAAGTATTAGGTCGTCAGATCGATATTCGTATCTCCACGCTTCCGACAATCTATGGCGAAAAGGTCGTGATGAGAATTCTTGATAAAGGAAGCGTTTCACTGAATATCAACGACATCGGTTTTGAAACCAAACTGATGACAAAATTCAAAGAGGTGCTGACCCAGGCTCACGGGATGATCCTCGTCACCGGTCCTACGGGCAGCGGAAAAACAACTACTCTTTATTCATCGCTCAACTTTGTTAACTCACCGGAGAAAAACATCATAACCGTTGAAGATCCGGTTGAATACAGACTGAAGGGAATTAACCAGATACAGGCGCGTCCACAGATCGGACTTACTTTTGCCGCGGGTTTGAGATCTATTCTCCGCCAGGACCCCGATATTGTAATGGTTGGTGAAATCCGCGATAAAGAGACCGCCGAAATTGCAATACAGGCAGCGCTTACCGGACATTTAGTCCTATCGACTCTGCATACCAATGACGCCGTCGCCACAATTATACGGCTGCTTAATATGGGAATTGATAAATACCTGATCTGCTCATCACTTTCCCTTGTTATCGCCCAGCGGCTTGCCAGAAGAATATGTCTTCATTGCAAATATCAATACACGCCGGATGTGGACGTTCAAAACAGACTCGAATCGTTGAGAGTTAATCCCGAAGAAATCACTTTTTATAAGGGCAAAGGGTGCGACCATTGTGCCGGTTCTGGTTTTTGGGGGCGGGTCGCAGTCTATGAATTTTTTCTTTTATACAAAGAGATCAAGGAAATGATTATTGACAATGCCTCCGAAGATGAGATGAGACAAAAGGGACTGGAACTGGGAATGGAATCATTGCTCCGGAACGGTTTAAAAAAAGTAAAAGAAGGTTTAACCACCATTGACGAAATTTTAAGGATCATCTAACATGGCGCAATTCAACTATACGGCGATTGATGCACGTGGAAAAAAGGTAAAGAGTACTTCAGAAGCCGAAAACTCTTTTGCTTTAGCCGCCCGGCTCAGAAAACAATCCATCACCATTATATCAGCCGAACGTATAGAAGTAAAACGAATTAAGAAGGATAAAATACCCGGCAACTCTTTTTTCACTCTGACAAAAAGAATAACGACGGAAGACCTGGTAATCTTCTACCGGCAGCTGTCAACAATGGTTGACGCCGGTGTACAATTGGTGGAGAGCCTGGACATTTTAGCCGATCAGGCAGGAAATCCTACATTCCAGAAGGTAATTCAGGATGTAAAAGAAAATATAGAAGCCGGAGAGAGTTTCTCGGCGTCATTAGCCCGCCATTCCCATATCTTTCCAAGCTTAGGGATTTCAATGATCAAAGCCGCGGAAATAGGCGGGAATCTCGGCAGTATTCTCAGCCAATTAGCGACTTATGTCGAGGATAAGGATAAAATAGACAAAAAGATAAAATCGGCAATATCTTATCCCAAATTTATTTTGATATTCTTTGGTCTGGTTCTTTCCGGGGTTGTATTCGGATTGATCCCAAAATTTAAAGACATCTTTGAATCATTCGGCGCCGAACTACCGGGTATCACCCTGGTGATGATTGCCATAAGCGATTTTGCGAAAAATAACATTCTCTATGAGATCATTTTGATAATAGGATTAATAGCAGGGTTTAAAGTATTCGCCCGCAGCAACCGGGGACGCCATTTTATTGACGGTTTGAAATTTAAAATCCCTGTTTTCGGAAAGATGGTGGTAAAATCCACAATAGCCCGCTTCTGCAAAACTTTGGGCACATTGACCAAAAACAGCGTACAACTTGTGGATGCTCTTACTATTTCTGCGGAAACGGCTAATAATATTGTCATTCAGGAAATCGTGGAAGATGTAAAGAAGAACGTAACCGGCGGAGCATCTCTTGGCAGATCGATGCAGGATCATGTAATCTTTCCGGTTATGATGGTTAAAATGATAGCGGTGGGCGAACGGTCCGGCGCTTTGGAAATTATGCTGGAAAAGGTCTCTGAGTTTTACGACAGGCAGTTCAACTCTTCAATTGACGGTCTTACCTCAATTATAGAGCCGGTGTTAATGATCGGACTCGGAGCCATGGCGCTGATTGTAGTTCTGTCCGTATATCTTCCCATTTTCCAAATGTCGGGAATGATCGGTGAGTAGTTTATGAAAAAAGATAGAGAGATATGGAGCCACAGAGATCACAGAGAAATACTTTGTATAGCCAAAAAGAATATCCTCATTTAAAGTTCAGTCAGGTCCTCAGACCTGACCGTATTACTTGCAGCAGATGCGAAAGCGTTAGGAGTGAGCTCCCAACGCAACTTAAATATAATGAATATCCTCATAAAGATATTTATGATGGTCTCGTAAAAAGTACAAATCATGTCATTCTGAATGAGGTACGAATGAAGAATCTTAGCCAATTATCGACGAGATTCTTCCCCGACTCGTCGGGGCTGCCTCAGAACGATGACAGCTTCGGTTTTTTTTACGAGACCATCATTTATAGTTTAGTCGGGTCCTCAGACCTGACTGTATTATTTGCAGTAGATGCGAAAGCGTCAGGAGTAAGTGCCCGATGCAACTTAAATGATCTAAGGGTAGTGTTGAATAAGCCTTCCGGGGGAAAAACATCCTCCGCAAGACTTGAAAATTGAGTTAAACAAATCGACTTCAAAAAAATCATGAAGTTGAAAAAAGGAGGAAAGTAAAATGAAGAAATTCTTCAGAAACGAAAAAGGTTTCACCCTTGTCGAGTTGATGATCACCATCGTCATCGTCGGGATATTGGCTGCGGTAGCCGTGCCTATCTACACCGCCAATATCAAAAAAGCGAAAATGTCGGAATGCGACGCCGCGCTCGGAACTATCCGAACGGCGCTGCGGGTCTATTATGCGACTAATGATCCGTCACCGGCATATCCTGACGTAACTGCCGACACTGAAGTATCTACTGTAGATGCTTTAGATATCGATGCCGCCGACTTGGATGGCAAATACTTCAATCCAGAGCATTACACTCTTGAATCTAGTTCTACGGCTAATACCTACAAGATTACATGTCGTACTGACTTGGCGATTGGCACCGATTCAGTTCGTACACTCGATCATGAGGGCGCTTTGAGCGGCGGTCAATAAGGACAGTCAACGTTAAAGAGGGGGCAACATGTCCCCTCTTTTTCCCTTGATAATATCATGATCAAATTCATTAATATAGAAAAATATCTAAGCGGCGAATCGGGGACTACACTTGTAGAGTTAATGGTGGCTATTGTTATAACTACTATTATCATGATCGGGGGTTTGCAATTTTTCTATGGCGGCAAACTCTTTTTGAATCACGGCAAAAGCCGGCGAATCGCGCTCGCCATCGCCGAACAGAGGATGGAAACAGTCCTGCGCTACCCCTATAACCAGATGGCGGACAGCTTATCTGAAGCAGGCACGGTAATAGGTGGCAAGTGGGCGAGAAGCACAATAGTCAGCGGCGTGGATGATGATGCTGACGGTCTCGGAGCCGGCGATAGCGATGGAAATACCGACGACTACATGGAAATTACGGTTGCTGTAGATTGGGGCGAATCGTCAAACAAAAGTATCTCAATCAAGAATTACATTAGCGAATACTGGCAGCAATAGATAAGAGAATAGACATGTTTAAAACCGAAAATACAGGGTTTTCTCAAGAAGGATTTACATTAGTTGAGTTATTGGTGACTATGTTTATTTCATCCATAGTCGTAATTGCCGTGGGAACTATAGTAGTAACAGCCCAAAAATCTTTTGTTAGTGGTTCCAAACAGGTTCAGTTGCAACGCGACTATGGGCTTATTATTGAATTTCTTTCAAACGATATACGCTCGGGAATAGCCGATTCTTCTTATATTTATACCGATTCCTCGACTGTAATTACCGGACCCGCTGTTAATGGCGGCAGATGTCTTAAAGTAGGATTGACCGCAACGGAAAAGCAGCTGTTTTTTCAAGGCGACAAAGATTTTGTTATTGTTACGCCAAGCGGAACGAAGGTTCGACTCGTAACAGGAGTTATAGATACCTTATGGTTTTACTATGACGGCGGATCTGATTCCAACAGATATGTCAATTTCGATCTGGCAATGAGCAGAGACGACCAAAAAATATCAACCAGGCATACGGTATTTTTCCGTAATTAGCCTTGATTATTTTGCCGCAGAGGTCACAGAGAACGCAGAGATAAAAAATTAAAGATTTATGGATTATTAGTGATATGAAAGTTGATAGAACCGTCCCAAAGGGATCTCTTCGAGATAAAAAGTATAAAAACTGTCATTCTGAACGAGGTACGAGTGAAGAATCGCTTAAGACCAACGCACCAGTCCAACCCGATTCTTCGTCGCAAGCTCCTCAGAATGACATGTATAATCACTTTTTACGAAGCCCTCAAGATTTTTATAAAAAATTTTGCGATCCGGCAAGTGAATAAATCAGGTTAGAAAACGCTTATGTTTATTAAACTTATACTATTCTGCATCGGAGCAATATTCGGGAGTTTCCTTAATGTCGTTATTTACCGCTTGCCTCGACATGAATCTCTTTTATTTCCCGGTTCTCACTGCCCGCAATGCGGAGAAAAAATACGCTGGTTCGACAATATTCCCATTCTCAGTTTTTTCATTCTCGGGAGAAAATGCCGGCGCTGCAAATTACCCATCCCGGCGAGATACCCGATAGTAGAGATATTATCAGCCGTTTTATTCGTAATTATTTACCATGTTTACGGCTTCAGCTATGAATTTCTCTTTTATACAATATTATCCGCCCTGTTACTGACGGTTACATTTACCGATTTGGAGAAAGGAAAAATTCCAAACAGCGTGATTCTGACTGGAGTTATTTTGGGACTATATATGTCTTTGATTTTCTGGCCTGTGCATTTCATCAACTCTTTGATTGCATTTTTAGCGGGCGGCGGCATAATGATATTCTGGGCGATAACAGGAAAACTATTGTTTAAAAAAGAGAGTCTCGGCGCCGGAGATATTAAGTTAGTCGCAATGGTGGGTATCTTCCTGGGACTTCATAACATATTGCTGGCGCTGTTTTTAAGTTTTTTATTAGCAAGTTTAGTTGGAATATTTATGATCCTGTTAAAAAAAGCGCAGATGAACAGTCGGCTGCCCTTTGCCCCCTTTCTGACTATCGGCGCCCTGATCAGTTTAATGTACGGTAGTCAAATCTGTGCATGGTATTTCAATATAGTGTTAAAATGAAAAAAAGAGAGAAAAATATGAAGCCACAGAGAGCACAGATAAATACTCTGTATAGCCAAAAAGAACATCCTCATTTAAAGTTCAGTCAGGTCCTCAGACCTGACCGTATTACTTGCAGCAAACGTGAAAGCGTCAAGAGTAATCTCCCGACGCAACTTAAATTAAGCATACGAAGCGTACAGAGAATACAGAGAAATACTCTGTATAGCCAAAAAGAATATCCTCATTTAAAGTTTAGTCAAGTCCTCAGACCTGACCGTATTACTTGCAGCAAACGTGAAAGCGTCAGGAGTGAGCTCCCGACGCAATTTAAATTAAGCATACGAAGCGTACAGAGAACACAGAGAAATACTCTGTATAGCCAAAAAGAATATCCTCATTTAAAGTTTAGTCAGGTCCTCAGACCTAACCGTATGCAGCAAACGTGAAAGCGTCAAGAGTAATCTCCCGACGCAACTTAAATGAGATGAAAAATGGATGTTTTTAGAAATATCATCAAATCCGAAGACGGCAGTATTATGGGCATGGTTTTGATTTTCTTTTTTGTCCTGACCATTATCGGCACGGCGTTTCTTTCCATGGCTTCGCAGGAAGGGAAATTAAGCATACGAAGCGTGCAGAGAACGCAGGCTCTGGCATCCGCCGAAAGTGGAATAAATATCGGTTTGTGGCGCTTAAATCATGGACCGGATTTCCAGGGAACTTTCTCAAACGGTTCGATGTCGGTTACTTACGACTCGGTTGCCCGGATCCTGACGTCAACCGGAACATCCGTATCGGTTTCTAAAACGGTATCCGTAGAATTGTGGAAAGATCATCCGTTTAACCACATTGTCGCCTATAAGACTCAGCTGGATACCAGCAATTATACTTTAAATCATCTGAAAGGTCGCGGAATCAGACATTTCGATCCGTTGCCCGGAGTCAATCACGCATATTATGATTCTATCGCCAATTATCACCATGTTGGAGACACAAGCTTTAGCGCTCCAATAGATACTGGAATTCACTATATAGACGGCAACGTAACGATGAAAAACGGCAGCAGTTTAATCGGCACACTCTTCGTCACGGGCGGTATAAAGTTTATAGGAACCGTCTCCATACAAGCTCAACAGATGCCCGACAGTTCGCTCTACTACCCCGCCGTAGTTGTCGGCGATACGGCCGAGACGGATATCCTCGGAACTCCCCTGCTAATAATAAAAGGGGCTGTATTTTCGACAGGGTATGTGAATTTCAAAGGAGATACTCTTACCGGACCGATTGTGGCAAATAAAGTGGTGCTTAAAGCCGGCGTGGTAATCACCGATTATGGAAGTGAAAAATATTACAAATATCCGCCCGGCTTTTTAGGTCCGGATATTTATGATTGGGAAAAATTTATTAAAAAAGGCAGCTGGGCAAGCTCTAATTAACTCAAGTTTCACAGGAAAAAAATGTATTTTGACAAATTTATTGTAACAGGAGATAAATTAACCACCCCTCTTTCCTCCGGCAGCTACCGGAAAGGGAGGTTGAAGAATTAGAAAGCAAAATAATGTTTTTAATATGGAATAAAAAGTGAGTTACTATAAAATGTCGAAGACATATCGAGATAAGATATTAGAGAATTATTTGAGAATTTCCTTATCCCAAAACGAAGATTATGAAAGAGAGCATTCCTTTGGTGGATAGAGGGACACACCCCGTCCTTCGGACACCCCTCTTTTTAGAGGGGAATATCAAAATCCCCCTTAGTAAAGGGGGAACAAAAGGGGGATGTTATGTTGAATTTTAACAGTTTATTTATATGCGAAACTTAAGTTACTAAGGATAAGTGTTGAGCAAAGGAAAAAAATCAGTAGGTATCGACATCGGGAGCAACGCAATCAAAATAATCGGATTGCGAAAAAAAAAGAAGATCAGGATCGAATTCATGAAGCTGACAGACCTTTATATGAGCAGAAATATTAATCGTCCCGAAGATTTAAGCGACACCCTGTTAGTCCAGGTAATACGCGGATTAACCGGTGAAATAAAGGGCGGTGTAAGAAAAGTTAAGACAAGCGTTTCCGGGCCAGACGCCCTGGTACGAAGCATAGAATTGCCAAATTTATCCGACAGTGAAATTCAATCCGCAATCAGATGGAAACTCGGGAGCATTATTCTCTTTAATATCGATGATGTGGAAATCGATTTCCAGGTCCTGAACACCAATAATAATAGCAATATGCAGACTGTTCTTGTCGGAATAGTTCCCGCAAATGAAATGAAAAGACATCTGGACATCTTATCACGGGCACATCTTGAACCGGAAATCGTGGAAATTGATACGCTGGCAATTTACAACTGTTTTATTACTCTGCAGGATTTGCATCCCGATAAAACCGTTGCATTAGTTAATATTGGCGCCGAGTGTACTACATTGATCGTCATGCATCCTGACCACGATCCCTTCTTTAAATCCATCGCAATCGGCGGAAATACACTTACCCGGGATATCGAAAGAACGCTGCACATATCGTTTATAGACGCGGAACAACAAAAAATTGAAACGAACTACCAGCCATCCCATAATACTGATAATACTAACGATTATAAAGAGATCGACTGGAAAGGTCCCCTGCTTTCGATGGTCGCTAAATTAGCGGAAGAGCTCAAGAAAGCGGATATTTATTACCAAATTTTGTACGGCGAAGAAGGGCTTCAACGTATCTATCTGACAGGTGGGGGCGCGAAATTAAAAAACCTTGATTACTTATTGGCAGACGCTGTGAAAGTGCCTGTCGCTCTCTGGAATCCGTTAAAATCGGAAAAACTTGAGTGTGATCAGGAAATCGGAAATATTGACGAGTTAGGGCTGCACTTTGCCACCTCTTTAGGACTTGCATTGCGAGATGAGCTATGAAAAAGATAACGGTAGATCTTCTCGGAAAAGCCATAATTAGAAAAAAGCAGAAAAGGATTAGATATCTCATCACTATTCTCTATGTGGTCGTCTGGTTTTTTTCTCTGCTCACACTTTTTTATGTCCACAAAACAAATTTATTTATCTCTTCGGTATATCAAAAAGAGATCAATAAAATCGCAACTGAAGTGGAATTGCAAAGCCCGAAACTCGAGCGAATAAAAAAACTTTATAAAGATAAAAAAGAGATCGAGTCAAAAAAAAGAATATACCTGCAAAGTTTTCACAGACCCGGTAACTGGCTAAGTAAGATGGTAGATCTTTCCAATATAATTCCCGGAAACATACGATTAGAGCAGATTGCCGTAAACGCCAATCCGGCAAAACGTAAAAGTGAGAAAATGAAGTTAACCGGGTATGCTCTCATTGATACGGATAAACAGGATCAAAACCAGTTGAATATTTTTAAACAGGCAATTGAGAAACAAGATAGGTTCATGGAAGGCTTTGAAAGAGTAGATATATTGGAAAATCGAATAGGAAAAAAGGGCAACGATCCAATTATGTCCTTTACGATAGGGATCTATTAGATATGTGTCATTTGTCATTTGATGAGAATTTGCAATGAAAACAAAATTTTTAACAAAAACATTCTTCTTTGCCATGCTCTGCATGATCTTTATAAGTTTAGTTTTGTTTTCGCAAGAGACTTATAAGGTCAAAAGAGTTATTGACGGCGACACGATTAAACTTGAGAACGGAGAGAGAGTACGCCTAATTGGTATTGATACTCCTGAGACTGTTCATCCTTCAAAGGCAGTGGAATATTACGGCAAGGAAGCCGGTGATTTCACAAAGAGAATGGTAGAGGGCAAACGAGTCAAGATTGAATTTGATGTCCAAAAGAGAGATAAATACGGTCGTTTGCTTGCCTACGTTTACCTTGAAGATGGTACATTTCTCAATGCTGAGCTTCTCAGACAAGGTTATGCGAATATTTCCACCTATGCCCCAAATGTTAAATATATTGAGAAGTTTACCCGACTAGAACGAGAAGCCCGCGAGGATAGCAGGGGGCTCTGGACACCAATCAATTTTCAAAAAGTCGTGACTTATTCTCAACAATCTTCCTCGGAAGATGATGAAATAGTCTATATCACCAAAACAGGAAAGAAGTATCATAAAATAGGTTGTCGCTACCTTTCAAAAAGCCAAATTCCGATTGCTCTAAAGGATGCTGTTTCGGCTTATGGTCCTTGTAGTGTTTGCAATCCGCCAAGACGAAAGAGATAGGAAACGATGGATAAAAACCGACCAAAAAAGACGTCGTTGCTAAGAAATCTATTCAAACTGCACTGGATGCTGCTGGCAATATTCATCTATTCGGGCACTATTGCCGTCGGTAATTTTTTCATCATTAAGCCACAATTAATAAGATACAATGACCTAAAGGGACAGAAGGAAAAGCTCGATAATATTTATCTTAAAATCCGCTCTACCGATATTGAACAGGTGTTGATTAATCTCGACACGGAATTGAACATTTGTCAGTCACTCAAAAATTCGTTTGAATCCCGCATTGCAAATGAAAAAGAATTTTCCGCTTTGCTCGGTGAATTGAACTACATAGTAAAAAAATCAGAACTCCGTCTCAATTCCATCGCTCCAATGAAAAAAGGAGAGAAAATATTCGGCAAATATTACAAGCATCCTATCAATATCAAATTCCGCGGTTCTTATTCTAGATTTCTATCTTTCCTGAATAATATTGAAAAGTCGCATTATTGGCTGCTGATCGATTCATTTAGCATATCGCCCGATTCCCGGGATTCGGCAAACTATAACTTTGACATTGTAATTTTTTCAATAGTGATCTAAATGGAAAATAAAAAAAACAAGATCCTAATTTTAATAGCGCTTGTGCTATCTTTAATCCTCCTGGGAATATTCCAATTAAGAAGAACGGGAAAACAGGATTTTAACGCGCACATGGTACAAATCAACTTTGATCAGAAAGATAACTTCAGCCAGGTTGAAAATATCATAAAAGAGATTTTAGACGAAGGAGTAAAGGAAATTGACGCTTCACATTTTGATTCAATTGCCAACAAATATAAAAGTTTTGAACAATTGAGAGACCCGTTTGCTTTTCCCAAAACCCAAAAAACAGCCGTGAAAAAGCAAAAACCCGATGTGAAACAAGGTAAACCAAAAGTTAAGCCTGAGAATAAAATACCCAAACTCGAACTTAAGGGCATTATCTTTGACAAAGAAAATCCCATGGCGATAATAAACGGAGAAGTTTATCGAGAAGGAGATTTAATCGAAGGTTTTCGAGTCGTGCGAATTACAAAAGACGGCGTCAAATTGGTTTCAAGCAACAACCAGCTTTATTTAAAAGCGCCGGAGTTTAATTGACGGTGATAAAATGATATCAAAGAAAAAAATATCAGTCAAATTATTTATCCTTTTTCTAATACTTCTAATCGTCCCAATCTTCATTTTTGAATCCATAATGATCTCGAAAAACACCGGATCTGTTCATCGCAACATAAATCTAAAACGCCTCTTTGAAGATAAACTTAATACGTTTTTAGGTGAAAAAAGCGCCGAACTTTCTCTTACGGAATTGCTCTCTGCCACAGATGGACAAATAAAAAAAGGAGACGTCTTCCCGAATTATAAAGTTGCAGAATATGACTCCAATACAGTTGTGCTTGAAAAAGGGAATGTTAAAAAATTTAAAATAAAAGAAATTGATAAGATAGAGAGGTAGAAAAAAAATTATGAGAAAATCAATAACACTCTTTATAGTAATTTTTATCCTGGTGACGTTAAGTTGCGACAAAGATATATTAAAACCGAAGAGCATAACCCTGGCAACTTTAAAAGGAAATGTAATAGAATCAGTAAATCAAATGCCTTTATCCGGAGTTACGGTAAGCGTTTCTAACTATACCGAGTCTGTACAAACCGATTCAATGGGACAATATACCTTACAAGTGGAATTAGAAACCTCCACTTCTTCAGAGCAAATAACGCTAACAACCTGGAAGTCGGGATATATTCCCCTTCAAATCAAGGATATAACGATCAAGGCAAATAAAACCGCATTAGTACCAACAATTTCCATGTCCCCTGTATCAGTGGAGGAGGGGGATTATATTGCAGGTGTTTCGGGCAATATAGTAGATGAATATGAAAATCCCTTAGAAGAAGTATTGGTTACCATTTCAGGTCACGCCGAGCATAGTTACACCGATTCCTCAGGATTCTTCAGTTTTGAAGTTGGGATTGATAATACACCTAAAAATGTAACCGTCAATACAAGCAAGGTGGGATACAATCCATGTAGCATCGAAAATGTAACTCTTGAAGCGAATATAATGACTTTAATACCAACATTTTCTATGACTACTGCATCAGTAGAGCAGGGAAATTATATTGCCGGTGTTTCGGGCAATGTGATAGATGAATATGAAAATCCCTTAAAAGAAGTATTGATTACCATTCCGGGTCACGCCGAACATAGTCACACCGATTCCTCAGGATTCTTCAGTTTTGAAATTGAGATAGATAGTTCATCTGAAAATGTAACAATCAATGCGAGCAAAATGGGATACAATCCACATAGCATCGAAAACATAACTCTTGAAGCAAATAAAACTGCGCTAATGCCAACATTTTCCATGAATCGTAATAGCTATATTGCCGGTGTTTCAGGCAATGTGGTAGATGAATATGAAAATCCCTTAGAAGAAGTATTGATTACCATTTCAGGTCGTGCTGATCATAGTTATACCGATTCTTCAGGATTC
>JAUVYH010000024.1 GCA_030603165.1 Fidelibacterota bacterium | reverse complement strand
TAGGGGTAGCTATTCCACCTACAATAAGAGAATTGTAGAAATCATAGAAAAACAAATATTGTAGTGCCAAGAGAAAATTGATGTCACGTAAGTACTTGTTTCTATTGAATGATATTTTTTTAAGTGTAGAAGATTAGTTTGACTATTTTTGTAGTTTTTATTCTCGGTATCGCACCGGGAATTCGTTATATGACAGTTGATATGGATATGTTTAGATTTATGGGGACTAAAATTCCCTATGTTAACAGACTGTATGAAGTAGTCAATTCCCAGCTTGGGTCTTATCTCACATACAATATTTCAATCAGTTATGATGAACCGGACGCGATAAAAAACCCCAAAGTCATGAAAGAATTCGACGCCCTTCTTGATACCGTCGGCGTGTTTGAGCTTACAAAGAAAAACAAAAACACACCAGCGGTTTTCTCGATTCTGGATATTCTAAAAGAAATGAACCAGACTTTTCACAGCGACAGCTCTTCATACCATAAGATCCCGGATAGCCGCGAGCTTATTGCCCAGCTTCTGTTTCTTTACGAGATATCCGGCGGAACAAAAACCTTCCGTTGGATAGACGAAGACTATTCCATGCTGCGTGCCCAGGTCCGGATAAAAAAATTTAATGCAAACGAAATTGCGCGGGAGTTGAAAACGATCAAAAAAATAGGCAGGGAAAGGTTGCCGGGCGCAAATGTCAGTATTGTCGGCAGCGCGGTGCAGTTTGCCGAATTGAACAAAAAAATAGTCACGGGCGAACTCAATTCAATTTCTATGGCGCTGGTTATTGTTGGCGTTTTATTGGTGCTTGTTTTCGGCAGCCTGAAAACAGGATTGATCGGTATGATTCCGAATGTATCGCCTTTAATTGTTATCGGGGGGTACATGGGGTATTTTAATTCTCCGCTTGACATGATGACCATGACAATTATGCCAATGCTATTGGGAATCGCGGTTGACGATACCATTCATTTCATTAATCACATCAAATACGAGTTTGAAAAATGTGGTAACTACGAAAGCGCAATTCTCAAATCATTCAGAACAGTCGGAAAAACTCTGGCAATGACAACAATGATTCTGACCGCGACATTTGCCATGTATATGTTTTCGCCGGTGGCAAATATGGCGCGAATTGGCCTGTTGTCCTCCATGGGGCTGATTGTTGCGCTGGTTGCCGATTATCTGATGACGCCAGTTTTGATATTGTGGACAAAGCCATTTGGGAAGGAAAAGTGATTGCCACGAAAACACCGAGGACACAGAGATGAAAAAGTTAAATAAAAAACAAAAATAAACTTGTTGAACTCTGAGTCTCTGTGGCAAAACAACAAAAAAGGAGAATAAAATGACCCGAAAAGTTGAACAGATTAATAAATGGTTCCGTAATCTCGGAACATGGATCGTTAAACTTCGCTGGCTAATGATACTTTTGATTTTAGCGCTGAATGTCATTGCCATTATCGGTTTGAAAAAGATCAAGATCGACACTTCGAATGATGCCTGGTTTTTCGAGAAAGATGCGCTCAAGATTGCCACCGACGAGTTCAATGAAATTTTTGGCAACAATTCTTATCCGGCGATCCTGGTGGAAGCGAATGATGTCTTTGCACCGGAAATTCTGCAAATGATTCGCGATCTCGGTAACGATTTGACAAACGAAGTCCCGTATGCCGATGAAATATATTCGCTCACCGACGCCGAATTTACCATGGGTACCGCGGAAGGGTTAATTATCGAACCCATCGTTCCCGACGAGATTCCCACCACTCCGGCAGCCATCGAAGCCACTCGCAAAAAGGCGTTCTCCAAGGAATTTATGATCAACCGCCTGTTTAGCGACGATAGTAAAATGACCTGGATCATGCTTCGGCTTCATCGCTATCCTGATCAATGGGAGGGGAAAGTCACGCCGGAAGAAATCGTCGGCGCAAAAGTCAACGAGATTGTTGCCCGTGAAAAATATCAAAAATTCAACCTGAAAACGGTGGGAATGCCGATACTGAATGTTGAAAAACGAGATTACGTAATGAAGCAGACAGGAAAAATGATGGGGCTTTCACTGATCATTGCAGTGGTTGTCCTGTTAATATTTCTGCATTCGGTGCGCGGGCTGTTCGTCCCACTATTTACGGCATTCAGTTCCATTGTGTTTGTTCTTGGCGCAAATGGACTTTTGGGTATCCCCATAGACCCCATGGTGGTTCAATTTCCCATGTTTTTAATTTTAGCGGTTTCCATTGGCTATTCGATTCATATCTTTAATTTTTTCAATCGCCGGTTCAGGACAACCGGCAAACGCAAAGAGTCCATTCTCTACGCCATCGAACACACAGGTTGGCCACTTTTATTCACTGCGCTTACTACGATGGGCGCGATGAGTTCCTTTCTTTTCATCCCTATCAGGCAGGTTGCCTGGATCGGCGGCGCGGCTGCCGGCGCTGTTGCGACTGCCTATATAATCGTAATGCTGCTGACCCCCGCTCTGCTCAGTTTTGGCAGGGACAGGAAGCCTGAAAAGATCAAAACTTATGCAGACAAAGGTCTGCATTGGTCAGAGCGTGCGTTCGCCAGCCTTAGTTATAAAATTCTGGCACGACCGATCCCAATTATTTCAATCTTTGTCATTATAATTGTGGTTTTTGCTGTTGGCTTGCCCAAATTGGAAGTGGATATGACTATCGAATCCCAGTGGGGAGAAAAAGTTGCCTGGGCAAATAAAATGGATTATGTGCGCAATACGAAATTAGGCACGCTTTATTCGTTTGATGCAACGATTACTTTTGACGAACCGGATCGGGTAAAAGATCCCGAAGTCCTCAGAAAATTCGACCGGTTCGCCCACGAAGTCAATGATTTCAGGCTGATCAAGCGGGTATCTTCGCTGCTGGATATTATCAAGGACCTGAACCAGGTGCTTCACAGCGACAGCGCGGAATATTACCGGATACCGGACAGCCCGGAACTTGTCTCGCAGTTGTTGTTGCTCTACGAAATGTCCGGCGGCACACAAGCCGAGCATTTTGTGGACTATGACTACCAGCGGCTGCGTTTGACCGCAGAAGTCGAAGACTTTTCGTCAAAAGAATTTGAATACGAAGTGGATTATATGGAGAAACGGGTAAAGGAGCTTTTTCCGGATGCAACGCTCGGAATCATCGGTAGTGCCGTGCAATATTCGGTGATGGGAAATTATGTGGCTCGGGGAGCGGCTAAGTCTTTCTTGATCGCGCTTTGTGTGATCATGATTATAATGATGCTTGTTTTTAGAAACATAAAGACCGGACTGATCGGCATGATTCCGAACATCACGCCGGTTATTATCGTTGGCGGCTACATGGGTCTTTTTCACATACCGCTCGATATGATGACCATGATCATTATGCCCATGCTGTTAGGGCTGGCTGTTGATGATACCATTCATTTCCTCAACCACACGAAACTTGAGTTTGAGAGAAGTGGAAAATACGCCCGCTCCATTCGCGAAACGTTTGTTACCGTTGGCAAAGCGCTGTTTATGACATCTTTCATTCTCATCTGCTCGTTTTCGGTTTACCTGACATCGAACGCCAAAATTTATATTCATATTGGCTTGTTATCAATCCTCGGAATCGCATCAGCGCTGCTGGCAGACTATTTTGTGACGCCGGTTTTGATAAAGTGGACAAAGCCATTTGGAAAGGAAAAGTGATTGCCACAAAGCAACAGAGAATACAGAGAAGAAAAAATTGAATAAAAAAAACAAAAACAAACTCGGTGAACTCTGAGCCTCTGTGGCAAAGTAAAAAAGGAACTATTTGGGAAGGAAAAGTGATTGCCGCGAAGCAACAGAGAATACAGAGAAGAAAAAATTGAACAAAAAAACAAAAATAAACTCAGTGAACTCTGAGTCTCTGTGGCAAAACAACAAAAAAGGAGGAACAACTATGAAGCTTATTGAAAAGAGGATATATTTTATTTATATCCTACTTGGTTCGTTATATTTCATATCCAAGGTGATTTACTTTATTTTTGGCTGGGTTTGTCTCGCCGGATTGATATTAGGTTTCATCGCTGCTGTGTTAACAATCTGGATTGGAATTGGCTCTTTCAAAGAGTATAGAAAAACGGGCAAGCCTGTAGTACATTGGTTAGCTATTATAGTACCATTACTTATTCTTCTTTATTCTCCTCTTCATATGACTATTCGTATAGGAATTCCGTTAATCCAATTTCCTGTGGAGAAATTTACAATACTCCTAATATTCGAGTGTATAGCAATTGCGCAAATCGTTCTGGCTGTTTTGATGCATAAAGAGTTTATGTTAAAACTCGGAAAGGTATAAACAGTTAGACAAAATTTATGGAAGCTGTAAGGAGGTAAATCATGTCTTTAATACCTGAATTTAGAATTGGACTATGGAATAAATAGAAACAGGCACTTCACCACTTTATAATACCGATAATTGGATTTTCTTTTGTATAAGTGTTTAGAATTTTATTAAGACCTAAATTGAGTGATTTATGTAACACAAACACTTTTAACCCGTTAAATGTTTACTCCGTGAAATGCGAAGCATATTTCTTTGGAGCGAAGCATATTTAACCGGGTCTTGTTTGTGAAGAGAGTATGAAATACATGCAGTAAACCAAATAGGTAGGAGTAAGTCACTGAAAGGATAGAAGTTGTCATGTTCAGAATCGCTCAATTTAGGTAAGAGATATGTAAAAAATTTTGGTGAAAGGGATATGAAGATATGTTGATTTTTTTGCAAAGTATTCACCCGGTAGTACAGGCTCTCCTTGCAACATGTTTCACATGGGCAATGACCTCTCTTGGGGCAGCCGTTGTATTTATCGCTAAAGATATAAGCAGAAAGGTACTGGATGGAATGCTCGGTTTTGCCGGTGGAGTTATGATTGCTGCCAGTTATTGGTCACTTCTTGCTCCGGCTATTGAGATGTCAGCAGGCAAGTCAATCCCATCCTGGTTTCCGGCATTGGTAGGTTTTATTGGAGGTGGTATTTTCCTACGGGGAATTGATAAAATACTACCACATCTTCATCTTGGTTTTCCAATAGAGGAAGCGGAGGGTATTAAAACATCGTGGCAGAGGAGTACACTGCTTATTCTTGCTATAACTTTGCACAACATACCTGAGGGACTTGCGGTTGGAGTTGCATTTGGAGCTGTTTCCGTTGGTTTTGCTTCTGCAACTTTTCCGGCGGCAATTGCACTGGCTATCGGTATTGGGATTCAAAATTTCCCTGAAGGACTTGCTGTCTCTATGCCTCTTAGACGAGAAGGAATGTCTCGGTTGAAAAGTTTCTGGTATGGGCAGTTGTCTGGAATTGTTGAACCCATAGCAGGTGTAATAGGAGCGGCAGCTGTTATAATTGCAAATCCTATATTGCCATACGCTTTGGGATTTGCCGCAGGTGCAATGATATTTGTGGTTGTCGAGGAAGTTATTCCTGAGTCTCAGCGTGGTGGCAATACGGATTTAGCCACAATGGGTGCGATGATAGGTTTTTCGGTGATGATGGTACTTGATGTAGCATTTAGTTAATTCTGTTGATTTTTGTGATAGTTGTCAGCATTCTGCTGAATATAGATTCCTTCAAATGGATGAAGGAGCAAAAATTTAGCCTATCCCTGATCAGATTTTACCCTGGCTGAGAATATTAACCCTACTACGTAACATAAAAATTTAGGGGGTGTGATAATATAACCTTCAGTAAGTTGACTGAGTAAAAACTTCATTCTATCACACCCCCTAAATGTACCAAATGTAGTATTTATCCCGACGGGTCGGGACTAGTTGGAACTATATATCGTATCATATCTCCTAAATGACGTTGTAGGGTTAATATAAATAGGAAACGAAATTACGTTTTTAATACCAGTTTTATGATAGGCTTTTGGAATGGCTGGTGGTTTTCAGTTACTTAAACTCAAGTATGTTGTTGGATTTCAAAACGCTTCCCGGCTGTCGGCGGTTATGGATACTGTTTTGAATAGCTATATCGTTAAAGAATAAGTTCCATCAAATCCTCAGACCTGGCGGAATGATTAACTTTGCGAAAGTTTCTTCGGATAAAGCAAAAGATTCAAGAAGATATCGTGAAGTACTATTAGATATCTTTCGCAAAGATAAAATGAACTGTGTCACCGCGGGAGCGGAGACACAAGTACAACACAGCTTCGCAACTCACTTTTCTTCTCATTCCCAAGCCTTTAGGACGTGAAATCTTTTTCTTTATTTCACTGTCCCCAGCTTGGGAACGTTTACAACATTAAATTTTCGTTACCCAAAACTATTTACCATCTCTCCAAATTTATAGTTCCGTCAGGGTCATCAGACCTGACGGAATGATTAACTTTACGAAAGTTTCTTCGGATAATGCGAAAGATTCAAGAAGATATTGTGAAGTACTATTAGATAATCCCGACGAGTCGGGGCAAAGTTTGCTCTTATCGCATTAGTGTGCGCTTAATAGATTTTTTCTGGTTTGATAATGTTGCAAATAGGCTCTTTTTGCAGGAATATCCAGAAATGATCTTTTAATCAATTCTTCAACCCTATTTTGCTTTTCTAAAAATGCTTTGAACAATTTATCCCGCCTTTTATCTTTTATGTCCAATCTTCTTGCAAATTCATAAAAGTCTTCTAAGCCGGCATGTCCATTCTTCTTCATTGCAGCCGATTCAAAATCGTCTTTGAATAATCCGCCCTCTAATGCAAAATCAGTATCGTTGACATGTATCCGGGTGTTTATCAAATCATAAGCCGGACTGAGCAGGTAATCACCACTTGGCGATTCTAAAATGGAGAAGTTTTTTAAATGTGCATCTCCGTTTGAAAACAAATAATTGAATATAACAAGTGAATAAAATTTTTCGATTTCTACAGTATATGCAGTGACATATTTCCTGATTAATTCGGCTGCCTCTTCATAGGAATATTTATATTTAAAGTCAGGTCCGGCATTTTCTTCCGTTTTTCCCGCCAGTGCGGCGAAATCTTCTTTACCCAACTTTCCTGCCTGTCCGACCGGCAGGGATCCATTCACTTTCACATCAAATCTTTTGGTTATGTAGGCAGGTTCTCCATTTTTGAAGAATATTAAGGCATTCACCGCCGTATTAATGCCATAAACCTGTTGTGCGATTTGCATTGTTAAATGCTCATTAGCCGGTGCCTGATCTATTTTCTTTAAGTCTTTTGGTATGGGTTCTAAAATATGGGTGCCTTGCTCGCCTTTATTTGTTAATCTAAGTATGTTTTTATCCAGAATGATCGACACTTTTTCCTGTACACCGGATATAGAAATACGCTTTCTGTTTTCCATAAATTTTTCAGCGTCTTCCTCGCTTATCCGGGGCGGATCGTAGGGCAGCACGTGACTCACCTTCCTGCCATTGAAAACATTTTTTAAACAGGTCCGGCTGTATGTGTGAAATCCTTCTGCCAATGTCCCGGGACAATATTTTAATTCAGGCACACTCATTATTTTTCTTTAATGGGCTTAATGGTTACTGCGCCAATTGTATCATAATTTGCTGTTGCCAGCAGTAAACCGAAGTGGTCTTTTTCATCAATCTTCAATTGCCTGCTTTGTAATTTGCGATTAACCCCTTCCGAAAGCATATTGAAGAAGAAAGGAAACAGGTAATCCGAACGATATTCTTGCTTCGTTTTTGGCAGGGTTAAACTTATTGGAGCTTGGTTAACGTCCGACAAATATGTTTCATCATATTTGAACACATAGCTCTTACGGCTTTCTTCCGAAAGTATCCCTGCAAATACACCATCTCTATAAACCTTTGCTATTCGCATATATTACAACTTTGACAGTTTCGTAAAAAGTCCTCCCGATACATCGGGATCATTCTGAGTGATAACGAAGAATCTCTAATTCCTTTACGAATAATATTATGGAGATTCTTCACTTCGTTCAAGAATGACATATTTTTCCCTTTTTACGAAACCGTCAACTTTAGTTTTTTTACTTCCAATTTCAATTCCATACCAAGTACATCGACCAATTTGGTAAGCACTTTAACTGTAGGATTAGCCTGCCCTCTCTCTATTTTGTAAAGCGTATTTACGCTGATTCCAGCCATTTCGGCAAGATCGGGTTGAGTGATCCGCAACTCTTTTCTACGATCTTTTATGCTTTTTCCTAATTCTGTAAATGACATTATAATGTGATATTTGGGGAAAATTAATTCATTTTGTCAAATAATACAAGAATAATCACATTAGAATATGAATTATATTGTTTTGTATGTGTGAAAGTTGGAAGGGAACTTAGAAATCACATTATAATGTGATTTTACCGTTCCGTCATGTCCTCAGACCTGACGGAATGATTAACTTTGCGAAAGTTTCTTCGGATAAAGCAAAAGATTCAAGGAGATATTGTGAAGTACTATTAGATAGCTTTCGCAAAGTTTGCTCTCATCTATGAACTCAGCTTATCCGGAATTCATTTCTACCTTGTTTCTCTTAAAATAATAATAGACCGGCAGACCGGTGCCGATCAGAACCGCGGCGGTAATTACGCCCCCGGCGGGATAGGCTATAAAGGTTCCATAGATTAAATATAGTTGTGTGAAAATCGCTAAAATTGTCATAACAAGCCAGACCGGTGAACGAAATGTAGGTTTATAATCATCCCGTTTTCTCAAAAAGAATATGGCAAAATAGACCATCGCATTCTGAAAAAGATACGACAGCGTAAAATAGCCTAACAAGGCTTCCAGTCCCCCGATAAACAGCAGGATTATGGCTAAGCCTGATTGAAAAAGAATGGAATAATCGGGCGTGTTATACCGGGGATGAACATGGGCGAAAGGCTTAAAAAACAAACCGTCT
Organism: Fidelibacterota bacterium; assembly: GCA_030603165.1. Classification (GTDB taxonomy): domain Bacteria; phylum Fidelibacterota; class UBA2242; order UBA2242; family UBA2242; genus UBA9312. The sequence goes on along the minus strand of JAUVYH010000024.1, from coordinate 18,993 downwards.
TTAGCAATCGCATATTCAATTCTGGGCTGTACCATAATTAAACCGTTAAGACAGCCCACCATGCTTATAAAAGCGGCAATCGCCAAAAAAGTAGCCGCTATTTTCGCAAACATCGGCAGATACAAAAAAGGGTTGGCAAATTTTCCGCTGGCGTTGACTAACTCATCATGAGGCACCAGGACGCTGGTGGCAAGCGCAATCAGAACATAGACCACGGTTACAAAAGCAATTGACATTAATAAACTTTTGGGAATTACTTTTTGAGGATTTTTGATTTCACCAGCCATATACAGAACGTTGGTGAAACCGGCATAAGACCAGATTGTGCCCGCCACCCCGGCAACCAGTAACGTAAGAAATCCCGTGTTAGCCTTCTCAACAATTTCCGGTTTGATAAACAGGTTATCGGTCTGAAAGTAAGCAAATCCCAGAATACATAATAAAATCAACGGGGAAAGTTTAGCGACAGTTAAGACTATTTGTAATCCACCACCTTTTCGGACGCTGCGATAATGAATATAGGTCAGCAAAATTATTATCAACGATGCAAATAATTTGGTATAGATTGACGCTTCCAGCGGTCCCCAGAAAACCGACAGAGCAGAAACGGCGCTTATCGCGATTATCGTGATCGAAGGCGTATCGCTGGTCCAGAAAACCGTCCAGACATATAAAAATCCCAGCGCGGGACTGCCGGCTTTTTTCAGATAAAGATAGCCAAATCCCTCCTCGGGATAGGCGGTCGCCATTTCTGACAGAATAAACAACTGCGGCAACCAGATCAGTCCGCCGATAAGCCAAGCCAACACAGCCAGCCATGGACTTCCCGCTTCGCGGGCGACTATCGGTAGGTTAATAAATACACCGGAACCGATAACCGATCCCAGAATTAACGCAATTACATGCCAGATATTTAATTCACGTTTTAATAATGTCATAAAAAAGCCGCTATTTTGCTTTTAATTTAATCACGAATAGTATCCCAACCGACTTTGGACAGGTGAAGATAAATTACCGTTGCGGATACAGCTGCCACAGCAATATAAACGATACCGGGTAGATAATCACCTAATATTAACTTCCCTATCCCAAACAGACTGGCATAGACAAGAACAACGCCGCAAATCCAGTCAATAAATACTTTTCCGAAACCGCTGTCACTTTGTACATCTTTCAATTCCTTCGAAATCGGCGTCCACCCTCTTCCCCCGGGATGGACCTTTTTGTAAAATTTTACCAAAACGGCTTTATCGGTTGGAGGAGTTATAAATGTGACAATCAGCCAGATGACCGTAGTACCAAATACGATAGGATAAAGCGTTATCGGAGATTGCAGACCAAATCCATAGCGGGCAACCGGGTAGATTATCAATGGGGCAATCATCGCCGAAATTTCCGACCAGGCATTAATTCTCCACCAGAACCAGCGTAAAATCAACACCGCCCCCACACCGGCGCTGGCATTAATTATAAATTCCCAGGCGCCGGAGACGGTTGTGAGCAGGTACCGGGTAATTATTAGTGACAAAATTACCATTAGATACATGGTTATCCGGGAAACGAACACATAATGTCGCTCGCCGGCATTCGATTTAATGAAACGCCGGTAAAAATCATTGATGATATACGATGTTCCCCAGTTCAATTGTGAAGCGATTGTGGACATATATGCTGCTAAAAATGTAGCGATCAGCAAGCCTAACAGTCCCGCCGGTAAATAGCGCATCATCATTTTGGGGTACATCACGCCCGGATCTACGGTATTCTCGTATTTATCATAAAATTCCGCAAATTCCTCTGACTGGAAATCCGGGTTAGACTCCCGGGTAGTTTCCCCGTTATAAACCGATACGACCTGTTCGTAAAGAACCGGGTTTTCCTTCTGCAGGACTTCGGAGTTCTCTGCCCTCGGCAATACGATCAACGCCGCCAGTGCCACCAGAATCCAGGGCCAGGGACGCAATGTATAATGAGCAATTGTAAACCAGAGGGTAGCGAACAGGCTGTGCTTTTCATTTTTTGCGGACATCATCCGCTGGGCAATATAGCCGCCGCCGCCCGGATCAGCCCCCGGGTACCAGCTGGACCACCATTGCAAGCCGATGTGAGCGAAGAAGGCTCCCACGGACAACGCCAGCACTCCGCCCGTGACTCCCTGCACCGATACACGCCCGATCCTGGGAAAGAACTCAAGTACTTGCGGCGCCAATTTGGTTTTTAGAGCAATAGTTCCACCTACCTGAGGCAAGCGCACTACGATTATGGCTAAAATAATACAGCCGGTCATGGCAAATAGAAATTGGAAACTATCGGTTCGCGCAGTTCCCAGAAGCCCGGACGCCGATGCATAAATGGCAATGATTACAGCCGCAGCAGCGACCAGTAAAAACGGGTCTATCATCGGCAGCGTAACATGAAATATTTTTTCCATGGCTTTATGAACCCAGCCCATGACAATAGCATTCATAAATATTCCCAAATAGAGCGCCCGAAAACCCCTTAGCACCGCGGCAGCTTTTCCTGAGTAACGAAATTCGGTAAGCTCCACATCCGTCATAATCCCGGAGCGGCGCCACAATTTGGCAAAGAAAAAAACAGTGAGCATACCACCTATTGCCAGATTCCACCACAACCAGTTTCCGGCAACACCATTTCGAGCTACCAGTTCTGTGACGGCAAGAGGCGTATCGGCGGCAAACGTTGTTGCCACCATTGCCGTACCCGCCAGCCACCACGGTAAATTGCGCCCCGACAGAAAAAATTGGTTTGTATCTTTGCCAGCCCGTTTTGAAAAATAGATTGCGATACCGATCACAAATGCGAAATAGGCAGCGATAATAAGCCAATCAAAAAGATTAATAGTATTTACAGTATCCAAATTCACCCCACACACCATTTTAAAATTCCCCTTAATTTAAAAGGAATTCTGGTAATGATAAGAATTTTGATAATTATTCACATTTCTCAATTAATTTACAATATATTTTTTCTCTCTACTGTCACCCTTCGATGAACTCAGGGTGACATGTTCAGTTTTTAAATTTAATTATAAGACATTAAAATTTTGATAGTTACAAAGTGAGAAATATTCATAATTATATAACAAAAAAGCGGGGAATGAGCGCCCCGCTTTAATATGAAATATTTTCGAAATACCAGTTAAAAAAGATTTGTCCTCAGTTTCAGAATCGTGCCGGTGGGAACATTTTCCAGATTGGACCCCAGAACATCGGCGTTGTCCCGCAAAATGACGATCCAGGCATAATGGTTATTGTGTTCTTGTCCGGCAATTGACCAAAGAGATTCATTTTCTTTAACTATATATTCATAAAAATCATATTCGAGATCTACAGCATTTTCTTTTGGCTTTTTCAGCAGAAACTCATGGAACGGATAAATAAGGTTGGGATTTGCGCCAATCTTTTTACGATTCCATTTATAAATGAGACGCCACATCCCGATATTTCCATACTCATTTTTAGCAATCAGGGAAAGATAATCACCCGGCTTTACCATATAGAACACATCAACGCTATCGCCTTCACTGACTAATTCCAAAACTTCTTCTAATTTACCTTCCTTTTCCGCCAAAACTTCCGTCTCTGCGATGCTTACCTCTGTTTGCACAGGAGCGACAGTTTCCTCAATAACCGGTTCGGGTTCGGGCTCTGGCTCTGGTTCAGGTTCCGGTACTAAAACAGATTCCACGACCGGTTCCGGGGCTATTTCTTCCTGCGGTTGAATCTGGGTAGATTGTTCGGAAACAGGTTCGTCTTCGACGACTTCCTTTGAACATCCAAACATAAAAAACGCTATTATCAAAAAACCTGCGATCAATCGATACATTTCATTACTCCTTAAAATATTTTAACTCATTTTTTAGAAATCAGTATATATTACAAAAAAATCAGTGACTTTCCAAGAATTCCTTTACAAATATCTGAGAAAATCGGATTCCTGAAGTTACACACTTGAATATTCCATTTGTTCCAGATCACATTTTATCTGTCAAAATGGGGGTTCAGTCTATTTATTATAAAAAAGTGTTGATTTTTTGGCATTATTCTTTCATATTGTTACACATAAATAACATGATAAAGCCAACCGACATAGAAAACCTTAAACTAAACCAGTGAGGTAAATATCAATGTCAAATAACAATTCTGAAAATATTAAACTGTCTTTCTGGGGTGTGCGAGGTTCCATCCCGTCATCATTAGACCCACTTGAGTACAATTATAAATTGTTACAAATTCTGAAAGACTCCCGGAAGCATACATTAAAAGATGAACAAAGTTTAAAGAAATATATTGATGAACTACCGCTCGAAATGAAACGTTTCGTCGGTAACGACACATCCTGTGTATATGTTTTTGTTAATAATACTCATATTATTTTCGATGCAGGGTCAGGTATCCGACGCCTGGGTGAGTATTTTATGAAACGGGAGTTTGGCGAGGGGTATGGGACCGCACATATTTTTTTAAGTCATACTCACTGGGATCATATTATGGGTTTTCCATATTTTTTACCCGCCTATACATCCGGAAATGACATTACCATCTATGGCGTACATAACGGACTGGAACAACGTATCAGCAATCAGCAAGAGGATGAATATTACCCTGTCTCATTATCAGCAATGGGCGCAAATATCGATTTTTTCCAATTACGTAAAGAGGAAACCATCGATTTGGATGGCGTACAAATAACAAATAAAATGTTAAATCACCCGGGCGGTTCATTCGGATACCGGATAGATTATTACGACAAGTCTGTTGTATATGCCACGGATTCAGAATATAAGAACATTTCTGAAGATAAAATGAACAGGTTTATCGAATTTTTCTCAGGCGCCGATGTTTTGATATTCGATGCACAATTCACTATAGATGAAAGTATTGAGAAAGAAAACTGGGGGCACAGCACTTCACTTCAGGGTGTTGATTTTGCAGCGCAGGCAAATATTAAACATATTTTATTTTATCATCATGATCCCTCGTATTCAGATCAGAAATTAATGACGATACTTAAGGATGCAATTGCCTATAAAAACGAGCGCTATAAAAATAAAGATATTAAAATATCCATCGCTCGTGAGGGGTTAGAGATCACTCTTTAACAATCACACTTACAATTATTAAAATTCCGGCTTGTAAAATCTCAATATCTTATCTCTTTTCCTTGTTTTTCGACGAGATTTTGTCTAAGTTCGTTCACTGATTTTTGTGAGCAGAAAAATTTAAACGATGTTTTATTTATGATAGTATCATACACACAATCGCTAATTCTCTGGACATATCATTTCGGTTTCAAATAACCCTCTCAAATATATAATGATTTTCAACACAAATTTTTCACAACATCAAACTATATTAAAAAGAGGTAAATTTTGAATAGAAAAAATGTCATTATTATCGGCGCCGCCGGAAGAGATTTTCACAATTTCAACACTTTCTTCAGAGACAATGAATACTATAATGTCGCAGCGTTTACCGCAGCTCAGATTCCCGATATTGAAGGGCGCAAGTACCCGGCGGAGCTGGCTGGAAAACTATATCCGAACGGTATCCCGATTCACGCCGAAGAAGAATTGCCAGAATTGATCAGAAAATTAAATATCGATGATTGTGTTTTTTCCTATAGCGATGTTAGGTATCAAAAGGTTATGAATATGAGCGCCCTGGTAAATGCAGCCGGCGCAAATTTCATGCTTTTAAGTCCGAAAGAAACGATGGTCAAGAGTACAAAACCGGTGATCGCCGTTTGTGCGACCCGTACCGGTTGTGGGAAAAGTCAGACTTCCCGTAAAGTAATCGAAATATTGATGGAAAGAGGTTTAAACGTTGTTGCTGTTCGTCACCCGATGCCCTATGGTGATCTAACCGCTCAGAAAGTACAGCGTTTTGCTACAGTTGATGATCTCGCCAAACACAAATGCACCATTGAAGAAATGGAAGAATATGAACCTCACGTTGCCCGTGGGAATGTCATTTATGCCGGTGTTGATTATGAAGCGATCCTTCGTAGCGCCGAGAATGATCCAAAAGGTTGCGACGTAATTCTCTGGGATGGCGGTAATAACGATTTTTCCTTCTATAAACCAGACCTGACAATTACCGTAGCTGATCCTCACCGTCCCGGCAATGAACTGAGCTATTATCCGGGAGAAGTCAATCTTCGCTTAGCTGACGTAGTGGTTATCAATAAGATGGAAACAGCATCTCCCGAAGGTATTCAGACAGTGCGGGAAAGCATCTGTAAAGTGAATCCCAGCGCTCTCGTCATTGACGGCACTTCACCGATAAAAGTCGATAAACCTGAAGTCATACGGAACAAACGAGTACTGGTTGTAGAAGATGGTCCGACATTGACCCATGGCGAAATGAAAATCGGCGCCGGAACCGTAGCCGCTCAAAAATACGGCGCTGCCGAGTGCATCGATCCAAGACCGTTCACGGTTGGAAAGCTTTCCGAAACTTTCCGGATATATCCAAATATCGGCAAACTCCTCCCCGCTATGGGATATGGTGATCAGCAGATAAAAGATCTTGAAACAACCATTGAAAATACAGACTGTGATTCGGTAATCATCGGAACCCCTATAGACCTTAACCGCATTATAAAGATCAATAAACCCAATACCCGTGTTTATTACGACCTTCAGGAAATTGGAAGCCCAAATCTCCGGGAAATACTCGATGATTTCATCCAGAAACATCAATTAGTAAAGTAAAGACTCGTCAATAATTCCATAAGAGAGAAAATATGAATAAAACGTTAGCAATTTTAAAACCCGACTGCATTGGACGAAATTTAACCGGCAAGGTGATTGATTTTATCCTTTCCAATGGCTTTTATATCCGCGCCATGAAAATGGCTCATCTGACTAAAATCGAGGCAGAAGAATTTTATGCTATTCATAAGGGTAAACCGTTCTTTAATGAACTTATTAATTTTATGACATCCAGACCTTGTATTCCCATGGTTTTAGAAAAAAATAATGCAGTTCAGTCATTCCGGGAGACCATCGGTGCAACCGATCCGTCAAAAGCCGCTGATAACACTTTGCGTAAATTATATGCCGAAAGTGTCCAGCGAAATACAGTTCATGGATCCGATTCTGAAAAAAATGCGCAGAAAGAAATTGCATTTTTCTTTTCCTTAATGGAAATTACGAAGTAGATGGACAATAAAGGAGTACACATATGAAAAATCTCACAGCCTTTTCAGTGGCAGTTTTGCTCATTTTCATGTCCTGTGATAAAACAGAAACGATCCCCGGTTTCGTCGGGAAACCCATTCACTTAGCGCCTGTTATCGAAACCAGCGAAGACACTTTGGCATGTACGTATGCCTGGAGTTTTAGTGATAAACCGGATGGCAGTAACATGGATATTCTGTCTTTTCAGCCTAATAGCCGCAGTTTTAACATCTCATTCGTCCCTGATATCACTGGTGGATACACTGTTACTTATAACATTGTCGGTCCTGATGGAAAAACCAGGAACAAGCAAGATCTGCTTTGTGAAGTCATTGAAGATACAACCAGCGCACCGACACAGGAAGATGAATATGCGCTTAGTGAAGAAGCGCTTAATGCTCCGTTACCAGTCTATGAAGATACGAAAACAACGACTACTAAACCTGCATATACTCCACCGCCTCCACCAAAACAGACCTATACAAGACCGCGATCGGATCGTGGAAAAAATATCCCCAGGATTTCCGGAAATTATACTATTCAAATATCATCATGGAAAACGTATGCAGGCGCTGAGCGAGCCGTCTCACTATTATCATCGCTCGGTTTAGACCTGTACATACAAAAAGCCCACTTTAATGAAACCGGCGAAAACTGGTATCGGGTCCGCACAGGGAATTTCGATTCACGTGCGGCTGCCAGACAAACGATGAACGATCTGAAAGCAAAACTTCCTTATGAGCAGCTTTGGCTCGATTTTGTAAGAGAAGATCAATAACAAACGGAGGAGTAAATGAAACCTTTATACTTTGATGTCCGCGATATTTTTCGCACACCGCGCCTGGCTCTGAGCGGTAAAAAAATCTGGGTCCATTTAGTCGGATTGGCGCTGGGATGGGCAATATACCTGGTATTAAGTTATCTGGCATTGATTATTAATGGTCAATCTATCACAGAAATATGGAATGTTCATTTCTTATTTCCCTGTTTTTGGAATGTAAATCTACCGATCGCCTGGTATGCCTGGGCCATTTACGGCGTCGGCCTTCTGTCCTGGGTCATTATATTCATGCTGGCTTCCCTGGCAGTCTCCAGAATTACGTACAAGCAACTCAAGGGAGATGAGTTCTTCTCGTCAGGCGACAGTTATAAATATGTAAAAAAACATGGAACTGCTGTAATAATGGGGCCGGTATCGATTCTACTTATTATAGTTTTCTTTCTTGTCTTGGCAATCATCGCGGCATGGCTTGCAAAATGGCCGGTATTAGACATACTGTTTTTAGGATTACCCTATCTCCTTTACTTCGTTGTAGCTGTTTTTGTCGTCTATACAGCCGCTGTGTTCATTATATCTCTTATTCTCGCTCCCAGCATCGTGGGAACCGCAGAAGAAGATACAATGGAAACCGTCTTTCAGAGTTATTCGACTCTCTGGGCACAACCCTGGCGACTGGTTTTATACGAAGCAGTTGTCGGCGCTTTAGGATTAGCTGCTACCTACATCTACGCCAATATTATGATCTTCAGCTACCGCTTTTTTAACATTGTATTCGGACAAAGTTGGTTAATGGACGGTAAACTCAGCCGAATCAGCGAACAGGCATCTTCTTATATTTTCGGCATAAATTCTCCTCTTACCCCATTCATCAGCAAAACATTCAATATTTACACACCGGCGTCTCTCGGCATAGTCCGACCGCTTTATCTAACTACCACCGACGTCATCACTATAGTATTGATTACAATTGCTCTTTTCGTTATCGGCGGTACAATTCTTGCTTATTTGCTAACTAATTTCAGTGTTGGACAATCGCTTGTTTACGTCATTTTGAGGAAGAAAAAAGATGACGAAAACCTTGTAGAGCGTAAAGATGAAGATGAACTTGAGGAAGAAGAAAGCGACGAAGTAAGCGATGTTTCTGAGCCGGAGGAAGCTGAAACAGATGACGAGGAAACAAAATCCAAAGAATAACCTATATATGATATTTCCCGTAAAAGGCGTCCCTTCATTTGGACGCCTTTTCCATATCAACTATGAAATATCTTGATTCTGGTACAACCAGCTGATAAATTTGCCCGTTGTTATGAAATTAAGATTAAATTCATTAAAAGAAGGCGCCCAGACAATCGAATTGACACTCTCAAAAGGAGACCTGGCGATTACCGAAACCAGTTTTCAACAGCCGATTTTGGCGAAACTAAACATCTACAAAGGAACGCACCAGATTACGGTAAAGGGCAAACTAAATACCGACTTAAATCTGGAGTGCGACAGATGTCTTAAACCATACAAACTCAATTTGGAAGCGAGTTTCCAATCAATATTGAGTCCTATCAAATCGCTATCACCGGATATTGATGAAAATGTTATTCCAATTACACCACAGACAAGGGAAGTGGATTTAACACCTTTCGCCCGGGATGCGCTTTTCATCGAAATCCCGATGAAAAAGATCTGCTCCGAAAACTGCAAGGGTATCTGCCCGGGTTGTGGAAAAAATTTAAATATTGATACTTGTCGATGCGAAAACAAAAAAACCGACGATAGATGGAAACCTTTAAAAAATTTATTAACTAATATAGCGGAGGATTAATACATTGGCTTTACCAAAACGTAAAATATCCAAATCAAGAAGAAATAAACGTAGAACTCACCAAAATTTGACTGCGGCTACAGTTGTAAAATGCTCACAGTGTAATGAACCAAAACTTCCTCACCGCGCCTGTCCAAGCTGTGGTTATTATCGTGGCAGACCGGTACTTTCTGCAAAAGAAAAATAATTATACCTTCAGCAGTAAATTCCATGATAATTGATCGGTTTTTGATGATGCCAATTTATATCTGTCGTTTTACTGATGTTTTTTCTAACACCTTTCCTATCAAAATAATATATTCTACGAAATAAGGATCAACATGAAAGAAATAAGAACTACAATTACTGCCATAGGTAAATATACGCCCAAGCACATTTTAACCAATTTTGACTTTGAAAAAATGGTTGATACCACAGACGAATGGATTCGCTCTCGAACCGGAATTGTAGAACGACACATAGTCGAAAAAGGAGAAGCAACTTCAGATATGGGAGCAGCAGCATTCGATGATATGAAAAAGCGGTTTGGTATTGACCCATTAGATATTGATCTAATAATAGTCGCAACTATAACACCGGATATGTTTTTCCCATCAACTGCAGCTATAATTCAACATAGTATTGGTGCAAAAAATGCTTGGGGGTTTGATCTATCTGCAGCATGTTCCGGTTTTTTATACGCTCTTGCTGTGGGTTCACAATTCATTAAAACAGGACAACACAAGAAAGTGCTGGTGGTTGGATCTGATACAATGAGCAGTATTACCGATTATACAGACCGTAACACTTGTGTATTATTCGGAGATGCTGCTGGAATTGTTTTACTTGAACCGGCAAAAGAAGATGATGATTCAGGTATTATGGACTATATTGTAAAAATGGACGGAATAGGAAAAAAATATCTATATATGGCAGGCGGCGGTAGTAGAAACCCATCCACACATGAAACAGTTGATAAAAAAATGCACTACGTATATCAGGAAGGAAAGCCTGTCTATAAATTTGCTGTGAACAAAATGGCAGATGCTGCAGTTGAAATACTCGAACGCAATTCATTGACAGGTAAGGATATTGCTCTTTTTGTACCTCATCAAGCCAATATACGAATTATTGACGCATGCGCTAACAAACTTAAACTAAAAGATGAACAGGTAATGCGAAACATTGATAAATACGGAAATACAACAGCAGCAACTATCCCACTCGGCTTAATTGAAGCAATGGATGAAAAAAGGATAAAAAAGGGAGATATAGTACTACTTACTGCCTTCGGTGGTGGCTTTACCTGGGGAAGCGCTCTTTTAAGATGGGGTTTTAATTATGGATAAAACTGCATTCGTATTCCCCGGACAAGCATCACAATTCGTCGGAATGGGACTCGATTTTTACAATATCAGATCCATTGCGCAGAAATACTACGACCACGCAAACAGGTTATTTGATTTCTCCATCAAAGAATATTCTTTCTATGGACCTTTGGCAGAACTAACCCAGACACGTGTCACCCAGCCTGCAATTTTTATTCATTCATTGATTGTGTTTGAAGAGCTCAAAACCAAAAACATATTACCGGACATGGTCGCCGGTCACAGTCTCGGCGAATACTCCGCACTGGTCGCCGCCGGTGCGCTTGATTTCGAACAAGGATTAGAGTTGGTAAAAGTCCGATCGGAACAGATGCAGAGCGCCACAGAAACCAACTCCGGCACTATGGCTGCCATTGTCGGACTGGATTACGACACTATTCAAACTGTACTGGACAAATCGGGTTTTGATGGAGTCTGTAATATCGCCAATTATAACTCGCCAAATCAAATTGTCATCAGTGGTGATACCCATACGGTTCAATCCACGATGCTGACATTAAAAGAAGCCGGCGCCAAGCGTGTTATCGAATTATCGGTTGGCGGAGCATTTCATTCCAGTTTAATGCAAAACGCCGGTGAAAAATTAAAAGAAGCGCTTGATGCTGCCAATTTTCAAAAGGCTCACTATCCAGTTTACTCGAATGTTACCGGGACTGCCACAACGGATCCAGCCGAAATCCGCGAACGGCTCTATAAACAGTTAACCTCCCCGGTTCTGTGGGCAGATTCCGTTGTAAATATGATCAATGACGGAGCGGAAACTTTCGTTGAGATTGGACCTGGTAAAGTTTTGGCGGGTCTCATAAAACGCATTTCAAGCGATGTCAATATACAGGGCGTTTCAAGTGTTGAAGATCTGGAGAATTTAGAATGGAATTAAACTTTGATGGTAAAGTCGTAGTTGTAACCGGCGCCGGTCGGGGAATCGGACGAACAATAGCAGAACGTTTCGCAGAATTTGGCGCAATTTTGATTCTCTCTGATTATAATCAGGAGTCTCTGACTGATGTTTCCGACTATTTTACTGAAAAACAGTATTCATTTAAGGCCATTCCCTGTGACGTCACGAATAAAGATCAGGTGAATCAATTACTGGAACAAACAATCGAATACTTCGGAAAAATTGACGTTTTGATTAATAATGCGGGTATAACACGCGATACACTTCTAATCAGAATGAAAGACGATCAATGGGACGCCGTGCTTAATACGAACCTAAAAGGCGTTTTTCTGACAACCCGGGCGGCGGCGAAATATTTTATGAAACAGCGGTTCGGTAAGATTATTAATATTAGTTCTATTGTCGGAATCACCGGTAATGCCGGGCAGGTGAATTATTCCGCCAGTAAAGCCGGGGTCATCGGATTTTCAAAATCCGTCGCCCAGGAACTGGCGAGCCGCAATGTCACCGTAAATGTCATAGCGCCCGGTTTCATTGAAACGGAGATGACACAGGCGCTCAGTGAATCCGTAAAAGAAGATTTTATAAATAAAATACCGCTTAAACGAGCGGGGACACCCAAAGATGTTGCAAATACTGCACTATTTTTAGCGTCGTCATTGGCTGATTACATTACCGGACAGGTTGTAAAGGTCGATGGCGGTATGGTCATGTAAACCAAAGTAGGAGGATAGAATGAGTAATTTCGAAAAAGTACAGGAAATCGTTGCCGACAAGCTCGGAGCAGAAAAATCAAAAATCACTAAAGAAGCTTCATTTATCGACGATTTAGGCGCGGACAGCCTTGACACCGTTGAACTCATTATGAAAATGGAAGAGGACTTCGAAATTGAAATTCCCGATGAGGAAGCAGAAAAATTAAAAACCGTCGGTGATGTCGTAGATTACTTGGACAATCTTAAATAAAGATATTATCTCTATGAAAAAAAGAGTTGTAGTGACTGGTGCGGGCGTCATTTCCCCCATCGGTAATGATGTTCACACATTCTGGTCAAATTTGATTAACGGCGTGAGTGGCGTCGGTAAAATTACATTATATGATGTCAGTGGACTTCCGGTACAAATTGCCGCCGAAGTAAAGGATTTTGACGCCTGTCAATGGCTCAGTCCGAAAGACGCGAAACGTATGGATAAAGTCACCCAGTTTGGCGTCGCTGCATCAGAACAGGCTTTGCAAGATTCGGGTCTGTTAGACAGTAATGTTAATCCCGAACGTGTCGGCGTCATTGTTGGTTCAGGAATTGGCGGTATCCAGACTTTTGAGCGAAATCATGAGACCCTGATAAAAAAAGGAAGTCGTTTTGTCAGCCCCCTGTTTGTTCCAATGATGATCCCTGATATCGTTCCGGGACAAATTGCGATCAATCATGGTTTTATGGGACCAAATTACTCGGTCACATCTGCCTGTGCGACCTCATCACACACAATCGGTATTGCCATGCAGCATATCCTGATGGGCGATGCCGATGTCGTTGTAACCGGCGGGACAGAAGCCAGTATTACCCCTCTTGCGGTCGCCGGATTTACCAACATGAGAGCTCTTTCAAAACGGAACGACGAACCACAGAGAGCCAGCCGTCCATTCGATCTTCAGCGCGATGGCTTTATCGTTGGCGAAGGCGCCGGTATTGTCATATTGGAAGAAATGGAACATGCCGTTAAACGGGGCGCTAAAATCTACGCGGAATTGACCGGGTACGGATTTTCAGCCGACGCCTACCACATCACCGCTCCCCATCCGGAAGGTAAAGGAGCTGAGCTTGCGATCGAGGCTGCCGTCAGGATGTCCGGAATTTCCAAAGAAGACTATAGTTATATCAATGCTCACGGAACATCCACGCAATTAAATGATAAATATGAAACCCTGGCAGTGAAATCGGTTTTCGGACAACACGCATACGATTTGAATATCAGCTCCATTAAATCCATGACGGGGCATTTATTAGGAGCTGCCGGTGCGATTGAATTTATCGCGCTTTGCTTCGCACTTCAACATCAGATTATACCGCCAACGATCAATTATGAAGAACCGGATCCTGACTGCGACCTTTGTTACACTCCAAATAAGGCTATCGAAAAAACCTTTACTGCCGGTCTGAGTAGTAATTTCGGATTCGGCGGTCACAACGCAGTGCTGGCTGCTAAAATATTCGAGTCCTGATCCGTTGGCGTTTCCATTAAATATATTCAGGAAGAGATACCCGACCGGAATTGAAAAGAAGATCGGGTATCTTTTTAAACATCCCGATTTATTATCGACAGCCCTTACCCACCGGTCAGCGGCATTGTCTCAGTCAGAATCCTATGAACGGTTAGAGTTCCTTGGAGACGCAGCGCTGGATATGGTTGTATCTGATTATTTATACAAGAAATATCCGCATAAACCGGAAGGCGAACTGACTATGTTACGGTCTATTCTGGTCAATGGGAAAACGTTATATGAAGTTGCTTTATCAATAAATCTTCAGGACGATATCAATGTTGATAAAAGTCTTGACCTGCAATGCTCATCAACTCTTCAGAATTTATTATCCAGCACATTGGAGTCCATTGTCGGTGCAATATATCTTGATCGTGGTTTAAAAGCAGCCGGAAAATTCATAAAGCGGTTTATCATCTCCCGTAGAGAAAAAACTGCGATGATATCAGATTATAATTATAAAGGACAATTGCTCGAGTATTGCCAAAAAACCGGCTGCCAACTCCCGGTATTCAAGACCGAAAAAATCGAAGGTCCCGATCATGCCCGGCAATATACGATTGCTGTATTTATTGACAATCAGCTGCTTGGCAAGGGAATCGGCGCCACAAAGCGGGATGCGGAACAACAAGCAGCCGAAAAAGCATACAAACTGCTGATCCAAAACAAATAAAAGTAACAAACTCTATCTGTCACTCATGTGGCATTAATTATTCTTAGATTCTTTTTCGAGGGATGATATCTGGTCGCGCAGTTTGGCTGCCAGCTCATAATTTTCATCGTCGATGGCAATCTGTAATTTTGTCTTTAATTCCACCAGACGATCAAGAAGATCATCTTCAGTTGGAGCTTCTTTAACCGGTGGATGCTTCTGAAGATCAGGTAAATTCAGCAGTTGACCGGCTTCTTCCATTACGCTTTCACTGACTATAATATCTGCATCAACCCGCAGGGCAATCGCGATTGCATCGCTGGGACGGCTGTCAATATGAGCCAGGGACTGATCATGTTTATTTTTCAGAGTAATTTTTGCATAAAAAGTCCCATCGATTAAGTCATTGATGACCACCTCCTGAACCGAAGCGCCCAATTGTGTCAGAGCCCGCACAAATAAATCATGAGTCATGGGGCGAGGCATCTTCACCCGCTGCAAAGCCAGAGCAATTGATTGAGCTTCGAAAACTCCGACGATAACCGGAAGCTGTCGGTTTCCCCCGATCTCTTTCAAAATGATCGCATAGCCCTTACTGGGCGGGTAAAAAATAATTTTATCTAAATTGACTTTGACCATATTCCTCTAAAATATATCCGGGTATTTCAGGATAAACAAGCGGAAAGTTGGATAAATTTTTCAGCTACTCCAGTTGCTCATGATAAAATTTCTTCAAATGTGAATAAATCGTAAAGGCGCTATCGGCGTTCAAGATGGAGTTAACCAACTTGCCGCATTGCTGAACATCAATTTTACTGACCTCATCGGATATAGCCGCCAGTGCGCTGGAGCTGACACTGATAAACCGAATCCCGATTGCCGTTAATCCGATCAGGGCATAAGGATCAGACGCCATTTCACCGCAAACATCGACGGGAATACCGGCTTTATTGCCGGCTTTTATAATTTTGTCAATCGCCCGGAACATTTTCGGATGATAATAATTTTTAGTCAAATCAGTCATCCGACCCGATCCTAACAGATAAAGCGCCAGATCGTTTGTCCCGATACTAAAAAAATCGACATACTTTGCCAGTTCATCCAATTCTTCCAGAACGCTGCTGGTTTCGATCATCGCTCCCAACTCAATATTTTCAGCAAATGCTAATCCCTCACGTTTCAATTCGGATTTGATCGTTTCAAGTATTTCCTTAGTGCGGACCACCTCTTCGACAAACATCACCAGCGGGAGCATGATCCGAGTGTTCCCGTAAGCGCTTGCCCGGAGTATTGCTCGCAGCTGGGCTTTTAAAATCTCAGGATTATCGAGTAAGAAACCGATCCCGCCCCATTCATCAAAAACGTGATCCTCCTGCAATATTTCAAGATCCAGCATAGCAAGTAATTTATCACGTCCAAAATCATAGACCCTGAAAACCACCGGGAGGTCATTCATCTTTTCCAGCACGGCTTTATAGGCTTGAAATTGTACATTTTCATCCGGTATGGAATTCCGTTCAATACAGAGAAATTCCGTCCGGAACAGTCCAATTCCCTGAATGAGCGCCGGGTCCATTGCCTTGACTTCATCAACAAAACCTGCATTCAGGTAAATATGATAGGGAACTCCGTCTTTGGTCGAATTGGCAACTTTGTCAGAGATGATATTATCCCGGTGACGCCTAAAATCCTGGATCCGGGATTCATAGGATGCTTTGATATCATCTGTAATATCCAGCAGGATCGTTTCATTATCGGCATCCAGAATAATTTCCGAATAAGATACGATTTCCTGAATCCTGTTTATATTCGAAATATATGGAACCCGAAACGCCCGCGCTAAAATTCCGGCATGAGAATCAACGCCTCCGTATCGTGTAATGATTCCCAACGTAAGCTTATGATCGATATGCATCAGGTCGCTGGGAGACATTTTTTCAGCCACGATGATTGACGGTTTTATGATCTCGGGCTGTATAATATCCTTCTCATGTGATAAGTGATAAATCACACGTTTTTTAATATCCTTTAAGTCAGCTGTCCGCTCTTTAAAGAACTGGCTAAAGGTTTTCAGCAACAACTTTTCATAATCATCCATTACTTCAAAATACGCCCAGGTCACATTTTTCTTTTCCCGTACCATCAGTTCCCGAACGGCGGTAATCATCTCTTCATCCTGAACCGCCAGCAATTGAGCCTCGATTATTTTAGCATGGTCTTCGTCCAGGTGATTATGCACAAGATCACGGACCTGGGTTAGTTCATCTTTCGATTTCCGAATGGCAGTATTGAATCGTTCGAGTTCGCTGTCAAAATCCGCTTCCCGGATAAAATGCTTTGGCACAGTCAGCTTGCCTCTCTCAAAATTAAAGATAGGTCCGCTTACAACACCGGAAGATATTTTAATGCCTTTGATTGTTTTCACTACTTATTCCAGGTTAAATTTTTGTTGAGCCAGCCGATCTAAATTGTCAACCGCTTCCTGTTCATCGACTCCATTCGCCTCAACTATCAGGTTAGCCCCCGGCTCAACGGCTAATACCAGCAATCCCAAAATACTTTTTGCATTAACTTTAACTCCGTTATACTCCAGAAATACATCCGATTTAAATTTAGAAACAAGAGTTACCAGAGCAGTAGCCGGTCGTGTGTGTAATCCGTATTTATTTAAAATTTTTATCTCTTTTCTTACCATTCCCTATCGCTGTCTGTTTGAAATCATGTTAACTGCAAATTTTAAATTATTCGCCGCCCGTTCAGGAAGTATCCGCAAACGAGCTATCGCATTTTCCAGTAAGGCGGTAATCTTTTGTTGTGACTGTTCTATGGCTCTGCGATCCCGAAAAGCATTAATAATCGCCTGTCGATTCTGAACATTGGATTTTAAAAAATCCATAAATGTACTTTTTTCACGTTGATCCATTCCGGATTGTGCCAGAACCATCGGATAGGTTTTTTTACCTGCAATAATATCGCTATCAAGACTCTTTCCCATATTTTCAGCATCGGATGTAAGTTCCAGAAGGTCATCCTGAATTTGAAACGCCTGACCGAGTTCAATACCAAAATGATTCAGGCTATTCGCAATCCGTTCATCACCGGAAGATATCAACGCGCCCAACTGGCAGGAAAGTCCCAATAAGCGACCGGTCTTTTTACCAACCATTTCCAGATAGTCTTCGGAACTTACCGTTTGCCTGCTTTCAAATTCCACATCCAGAGCCTGACCCTCACAAATCTCCAGCATCGCCCGGCTAAACTCACATCCCATTTGACCAATCTGCGGCGAATCGGTTTCCATCAATAGCCGGAACGCCAGCGCCATCAAACCGTCTCCCGACAGGAGCGCCGTATTCATATCCCACTTTACATGAACCGTAGCTCGTCCTCTCCGCTGCGTATCGTTATCCATAATATCATCATGAACAAGCGAGAAGGTATGCAGAACTTCCACTGCCAAAGCAGCCGGCATCACTTTCTCCCGATCGACGCCCAGCCCTTCGCCGGTCAATAATGTCAAGATGGGACGAATCCGCTTACCCGGCGCATTCACACTATACCGCATCGGTTTATACAAACTTTCAGGCAATTCAGGAAGAGGCAGATTTGCTAAACGATTGTCTATCTCTTTTCTTAATCTCTTTAATCTATCTTGAAACTGTGTATTCATTGTCATATTTCTTAATCCAAATTAACAAGTTCCATATAAACTGCAAATCTTAACTTCTGTCTCATATTTCGACTTAAAATACCATATAGGTGTTCATTAAGTATTTCCTCCGTTCTGGTTTTCAATCGCTCCAATTCCGGCAGAATGTTTCTGAGATATTCATCATCTTCAGGAACGTAAATTTTAGTCATACCTGAATCGTTTAATGCATTAAGATAACGAGCTTCGTCTTCCGATCGGCATTCGATAAATGCACGGCTTTTTCTCCCAAGTTTAGTATAATAAATTTTCCATCCAAATAGATCCTCTATTATCTCCATATTCTCAAGAAAAGAAAATGGC
>JAUVYH010000163.1 GCA_030603165.1 Fidelibacterota bacterium | reverse complement strand
TAGGGGTAGCTATTCCACCTACAATAAGAGAATTGTAGAAATCATAGAAAAACAAATATTGTAGTGCCAAGAGAAAATTGATGTCACGTAAGTACTTGTTTCTATTGAATGATATTTTTTTAAGTGTAGAAGATTAGTTTGGGATATCCTGAAGATATTTTCCCCGATTGGCGAGTCAGGATACCGGACTGAAGTTCGTAAACGGCTCGAAGTGCTGCAGTTCTATCAAATTCCCCGGAAAAGGGCATCAGAGCATAATGGTGACGGATTTCACCTTTCTCCAAACCGTCCGGTTCTCCAGCCGTAGTAAATGTTCTTCGGAAGGACCGCAGCAGTGTTACCTGCATTGTACGTCGCCGATCGTCCCGGACCCCTCCTTCATGTAAGCCGCCTCCGCTTAGAAAAACCAGATAGCGTTTACTCTTTCCCACAGATTGCAGATGCAGAAAAGGTTTTTCTGTCAGTTCTACTTCCTGCCAGTGGGCAGTTTCCGGATTGAGGCGAATTGCGCGTTCCACGAAGTCAAAAGGGTGGTGAGCCAGATAAGTGGTAGCGTCAGGAATGTCCGACGGCATCAATAATCGCAAACAGTGATCTTCTGCCCGATTATCAATAATGGTTTCAACCTCTACTGTTTTCGAGGATTTGCGCAAGGTTATATAATTCGTAATCGTCAAATCGGTTCGGGCATTAGACCGTTTTTCGTGCAGTCGATCATATTGAAATGGTACGTTCATCTGAATAGCTACTTTGAACATCACCATTTCCTGTCCGTCATGAACAACGGAAACCTGGGCGTTCGATGCTGTCGATAAAACTAACTCATCAGTTGCTGTCGGTGAATGAAACCAGCCGCTGCCAATTTCGCTTTTATCCTCAAAAATCAATAGATCCCGGTAGGTTTCTCTACTGGATTTATCAATTAAGGTCAATGTCCCGTTACTTTCAATCGTAATCGCCAAATATTCATTTTCAGCGCTGCTTGGACCTGTTCGTAAACTCCCCATTTGTCGGTAGGGTGTTGGACAGGGTTTTACCAAAAGCGCCGTGAAGCCAAGGGGTGGCAACTCAATTTCCGCTGCGATACGATAGCGAGTCAATTCACCATCGCCAATCTGGTTTTCCACCTGTGCAAAAGCGGTATGCTCCTGTATGCGGGGAATGATTGAAAGACGTTGATAAGGTATTTCATTTCCATTAATGTCTTGCAATATAAACGAGCATATATCCTGAGAACCGGCAAATCCTTCCGTAAATACCATCGGATAATCCAGCGGCAGATCAACATTGAATTGCACCACTTCTCTTCGATTCCAGGGAACCGGATTGGCTATTATTACAGTAAATTCATAGTCTTCCTGCCCCAGTTCCTTACAATTCGCTGTCAGGTAACCAAAGGCTTTATTACGCAGTTGCTTCCCCAAAACCCTGCACTGATCATAACGAAACATCATATCCCGATGTACCTGGTCAATGGAACACCCACAGATACTGTCATGAGCATGATTCAGCAGTAAATTTTTCCAGGCTATCCGCAGATAATTTTCAGACAGGTTCGCACCATTATCATTGGCCAAGGCCATCCAGGGTTCCACCCAGCGCTCCATCAGATTTTGGCATTCATCGTTGGCAATTTTCAATCTTACTCGCGATGAGACGCAGTTGGGAATCAGCCAGAGATAGTGATTGCGGTTTTTTGACGGTTCGCGTAACTCGCCTTTCAATGTTGGCATATTCCGGCTGTTAGTCTCGGCGTCCTTGAAAAACTCCGGTAATGTGGAGTGTTTCGCATTTATTGTTGGTGTAACATCATGGATCATTTTAACATAGGCCGGCGCATTCTTCGCCGGTTTCTTATGATCATGAGAATCAATCAAACACAAGGTACTCCCATTTGTACGCGATATTTCATGATCGATATACTCTTTGAGACTCTCTTTAGCCAGTTTGATGGCTTCATCTTTATCGGAACACAGGTCTGTTTCCAAAAAACCACGGGCTTTCGTAAATGCTCCATAGCCCAGATGATCCTGTAGTTTGAACACAAAAATCGTGCTACCGTCCGGTGCCTGCCAGTTAAAAAAGGCGGGGGTTGTGTGTTCATTGGTACCGCGTCCCAGCACACAATGCTTGAGGTTAAAACCTAAATAAATCTGAGGCATTTGTGACGGGTGACCAAACATATCACAAGTATAAGCCACCGGCATGGGTTCCACGCCCCACTCCCGGCTGATCCGACGACCTACCAAAAAATTGCGCACCAGGGATTCTTCATCAGGACAAAATAGATCCGGCATGGTAAACCAGGGGCCGATTAATATTCGCCCATCTTGAACTAGTTTACGCAGTCGATCCGTATTCTCCGGTCGGATTTCCAGGTAATCTTCCAATATACAGGTCTGACCATCAAGGTGAAAATAGTCGAAATCGTTAGTTCCTTCCATTAAATCCAGAAGATCATCAAGCAATTCTACGAGTAATAAGCGGAACTCCTGAAAAGGTCGGTACCATTCTCTGTCCCAGTGAGTTCCGGAAATGTAATGAGCGCTAAATTTTTCCGTAATTTTATCAGTTTTCATCTCTACCTACAGTTTTAAAACTCTTCAAATAACCAACAAGAAAGGTGCTTCACATTATTTAGTTTGTCACTCTAATATTCATAATTGTCCTATAGGGTATCGCCCATATTTTTCTACCGTCTCTAACATTGCTCGATAATTTTCAACCGGAATATATTTCGCTACAGAATTACTGGAGCCGATAGCAAATCCTCCACCAAGAGCGATTTCTCTAATTCGTTGTTTTACATATTCCCGAATTTCTTCCACCGTCCCACGAGCCAGCGGGTAATCCATATCGACAGTGCCCAGTAATGCCAGCTTCCCCTTCACACGTCTTTTTAATTCCACAACGTCCCATGATTTCGGTTCAATCGGATGAATGGCGTCAAATCCCATGGCGATATAATCATCCAGCAAAGGTTCCTGATTGCCATCGGAATGAAAGAAAAACAGCTTCCCGTTTTCATGGGCTAGGGTTGTGTATTTCTCGTACCAGGGGAAAAGGAATTTTCGAATAACTTCCGGCGACATAATTAACGCTTCAGTATAAACAATATCATCGGAAAGCCAAATTCCGCCGACATGATCATCTTTTACTACATGTTCACACATGGCGTATAGGCTCGCTCCAAGACTATCACAAATATTTCGAATATAATCCGGATCTTCAAACAACCCCATCATAAAATTCTCATAACCAATATTAATCCAGGCATGTTCATAAATACCGCCTTGCGGCGCAAAAATCACTTTCATTCCATCCGGTAAAAAATCCGCTGCTCTATTAATATCGCTGTAATCGATACTCCTGATGAACTCTGCAGTTTTAGTCTGAAAATCCGTTTTCGGATCTTTCAGCCAGCCTTGGAAAAACTCATATCGGGGCGAAAGACGCAGATAGTCGTAACCGGCACTTCGCCAGAATTCAATATCTTTCTTGACATCAAATCCATTTTTACGACAATCGAATTCTGTTTTATGATCATTCATAAACGCAGCTTTCACTTCCGGATCAACCCAGAGTTCCGCCAAAGGCAGGTAATCCGGTTCCTGGTGCTTGACAGTGGTAGCCAGCCGGTTAAAATCGGGAGTCCTGTTCATTTCCTTCAGTTTCCTCTTTAATCATTAGGTTCATTTAATGCTTCATCAATTCCGATGCCTTTGCGTACAAAAATCAGAAGCAGTTTGCATAGACGTTGACCGAGATTTCTAACGGTAAATATTTCTGCTGCCGCGGGAATAATCATGGATTCCGCAAAAGCCAGCGAATATTCCCGACCGTTGGCAGTAATGATATTGACTTTTTCACCTTCGACCAGATTGGTTGCATAGGCTGTGTCATTTGTAGTCATCGAAAATTCACATTCAAATTCAACCCTGTGCACCACCCACCAATTCTCTTTCTGCTCGGCCAAGAGATATTTTTTCCAGCCGTCGCCTTCTGCAATGAGCTGAGGTTTGGCTATCAGATTTTTCTTTACCCATTCGCTGCGCCTTTCGAAGCGTATATTTTCCCAGGCACGATCAATATTAAGGGGTCTGAATTTACCTTCCAGATCTTTCCGCAACCAGTCATAAATCTTAAAGGTGAAAATATAGGGCGTTGCGCTGATTTCCAGCACTAGATTATCCTTGCCACTACCATGAACAGTTCCGTTTGGTATTAAAAAGAGGTCATGTGGTTTACTTGGTTCGCTATTTACGAATTTATCAATATCAACTTTTGCACCGGTTTTCTCTGAATGTTGTAGCGCTTTCTTAAATTCCTCGGGTTCACAAGATTCAGTTAAACCAATATTTACCCGTGAATCTTCTTTAGCATTAAGAATATAATAAGATTCATCCTGAGTATAAGTTTCTCCAAATTCTTTCCTGATAAAATCCGGACGTGGATGACACTGTATAGATAAATTTCCACCATTAATTGTATCGAGGTAATCTAAGCGAATCGGCCATTCATATTTGAATTGTTTTGCAGCTTCCTTACCAAGAATTCTTTTGTTTTCCTGATACATTAGAAAGTCGAAAGAGAATTCCAAAGTGTTTTTATCATTTTCAAGAATAATTCCATTTTCCGGCACAATAATCTCAAAAGACCAGGCAACATTCACTGCATCGGGATAAACATCCATATGTCCCTGCATATACTTGCCACCCCACGGTCCTGGGTAAAACCACGGACGAACTCTATGGGGCGATTCGGAAATTTCATGTAAGGTTTTACGAAAATCGACACCGGAAATTATCGTTGGTTCATCCGGTTTTTGTAAATCGATAAGATAATCAATGTAAGGCAGTAAAATTCTTTTTTGCCTGTTTAGAGCAGGCCACTCAACAAAGTAAGATCGTTTGTAATATTCTTCAAAAGGAGCAACTTTTTCCATACCGATATTTTTTACTTTATCTTTTCTTGCATTTATTTGAATCAAATCTTTTGGAATATCAATATACCACAATTGATCCCACAATTCTAATAAGCCGGCACCGATGCCATAAAATATTGAAAGTTTTCCAACTGCCGCACCACGTAACAGCGAAATCTGTATCCTGTAATTTGCTAATTTTTCAGCATCAAAAAATATTTCTGGACCAAGTGGATAATGAGTTCCGAATATTCTGTCGTCTCCACCTAAAAACGGTTCGGCTTTTTTATTAATTTCCGCTTCCGTAGCAAAGCATTTCTGTACATTCCACCATTCAGGTTCGATTTTTTGTTTTAATAATTCTTTCTCCAGTTTGATACGAAATACATCCCATTCAACACCCTGAAATCCATCAATTACAAGAACTCTCAACCCATTTGGGATCTCTTTTTTGATTATTTCTGCAAGATATTCATAACCTTTTTCTATTGTTCCCTGACTTATTTTGAAAGTCGGTTCTGTATTATAAAGTCCGCGTGGATAAACAGTACGCCCTTTCAGCAAAGGTGCTTCAAACGGATCAATATTTTCATTGTTTTTCATAAACCTGTAAATTCCTTTTTTTAAATTTCAACCGCCAATAAATGCAAATAAACACAAACAATATTACTGTTTATAAAATATTAGCGTACATTCGCGTTCATTAGCGGTTAATGTTCTCCCTGTCAAATTTCGGATGAAACGCAATTCCCAAAGCAGCTGCCTTATTATCAAGTTCGGCAGCTCTTATTTTCACACTTCCCCGAGGATACGTCCATGCCATTTTATGCACCAGCTCAATCACTTTGGGAAGAATAAGATGAGAAGATCGCATTACTCCTCCGCCAATAACTACCATTTCCGGTCCATAAGCATAAATAATATTTACAATCCCCAAAGCCAAATCTTCCTGAAACGACTGTAATGTCGGCAAGTATTCAGTATTGCCATTTTCAATCTCTTTAAAAAAATCTGACAGAATATTACTTCTATCACTTAGTTCCGGGAGAGCCTTCACAACCCGTTTTTTAAAAGCAGTTGCTGAACAATATAATTCAAGACAACCACGGCTTCCACATGGACACTGCGGGCCATTCTTATCAATTGAAATGTGTCCTCCGAGTAATCCGCTGGATGGATCAATACCCTGATATGGCTTTCCATCTAAAACAAGTGCAGAGCCTATTCCTGTTCCCAGAGTCATGCAAAGCATCGGATTTGTACCTTTACCAGCACCAAACAACCATTCGCCCCAGGCATAAGCACGTGCATCGTTATCAATGACAAATTCTATTCCCAAAGTATTTTCAAAAGCTTCTTGTAAATTGATTCCAGCCAGCAAATTTCCGGCGCCAATATCATTGATAACACAGCCGGCTTCAGGATCGACCAAACCCTTAATTGCCAGACCGCCATTTTTCAAAGAGTACTTTTCAGTTATAGGCTTTATATAATCTATGAGATTTTGAAGCAATTTCCCATTTCCCAAAAAGGATGTTAACTTCCGATCCACAAAAGATATTACTTCTCCCTGTTCGGAAAAAACACCAACCTTCAGATTAGTACCGCCAAAATCTATTCCCAATCTCATCAATTCTCCTTTTTCACCGCAAAGATGCAAAAACGCTACGCTTCCTTTTTTATCTTATTTCAACAAACAATGAACTTCTTTGCGATTCAGCGTCTTAGCGGTTATTCCATCTTACCGAAGTAATATTTTAAAGCATCTATTACATGCCGTCTCCAATTTCCCCAGGTGTGTCCTTCGTGATATTCGTGGTAAACAAAATCATAACCTTTTTGCTTTAAAGCATCACGCATACGACGATTACCAAGTAGAAAATCTGTTTCATCCTTAGGCAGGAAACTCGCCCCAACATTTCGTTCATAAGTACCCGTATCAATCCATAAACGAATGTCTTTTTTATCTGATGTTAAAATCATCTTGATTAATTTATCTTTCATAAAAGAGTAATATCCGGATTGCCCGTAACCAATACCAAATACATCCGGTCTTAGGAAAGGAATTGCCACAGATATCAGTCCTCCATAAGAATCACCTAAAACCATGTGTGATTTGGTGTCATTTGAGATAGAATATCTTTCTCTGATAAAAGACATCAGTTCATCAGTAAAAAAAGTAATATAATCTTCATTTAAACCATATTCGGTAGAACGGTTAGGCATATCCGGTTTATGACGATTTGGTGGAGTCACGAACACGGCAATTACCGGCTCTATTTCTCCGACCTTTATCATTTTTTCTATAACAACAGGCGTCATTGCAAACTCGATATAGCTCATTCCATCTTGAAAGCATACTAAGGGATAATTTTTAGTTTTATCGTATTCCGG
>JAUVYH010000162.1 GCA_030603165.1 Fidelibacterota bacterium | reverse complement strand
AAATTACAATCTGGATATCCATTTTACTCGTTTTTGTTGGCAGCGGCGCCGCATTTTACGTGTTTCACTCCAATATCTGGAAAAATGCTTTTGTTGATTTCATAAATAATCAGCTTAGCGCCTCCTTCAATCTGGAACTTACAATCCGGGAATTGCACGGAAGCCCCTTCGGGAATCTTCAATTTAAACACTTGCATTTGATCACTGATAAACAAAATGAGATCGCTGAAATTGGAGAAATCAATCTGCGGTATGGATTACTCCCGTTTATATTGAACAAAGGGGAAATAAAGTACCTGGGGATTGATTCACTTCAGCTGAGTTATCCGGGAAGTATCGATACATTAAAAAAGTATCTATCCGGGAAAACCCATACCGGAAGCGGAAGAGAATTTAATCTTCAAAAGATCGAACTGACCAACTTGCTGCTTTCAGATGATAAACGTAATCTTGTCAGGACAGATTTTATACAAGGCAGTTGCAGCATATCATCTGATTCAATATCGTTATTTATTGATGATGCTAATATAGGATTTGATGCAATAAATGAAGATTTTATATTTGAAAACACGTCGATTACACTAATATCTGATTCTCTGGTAATTCATGATTGCCACATTGAAAATCGCTCAACAAAGGTGGCAATAGCTGGTTATGTTCTACTGGATTCTGCCTTTGTCATGGATCTTATTTGTAATGTTGAGGATATTAATTTTCTTGAACGCTTCCCTGATCAGCATCGATTGTTTGTAGATGATGATTACCTGGATATTGAGGGTAGAATTACAGCTCGAAATCAGATTGTTTTCACCGATTTCAATTTTAACGGTAAATTCAAGGATAACCCGGTAACCGGCGGAACACTGATTGGAAATTTCGATAATAGAGACTTTAACTTTTCCAAATTTTCTTTTAGATCGGGAAATCAGAAGATGCAGAGTTCCATATCCGGAAATATCGAAAGTGGTTTATCCGCCGATATAATAATTGATCAAATTGATTTCAGCCAGTGGCAGATAATGAAATCTCATACTCAACTCAATGGGCTTATATCACTTAATGTGACGGGAAATATTTTAAATCCCGATAGCGTGTTCGCCGACGTCGCTCTGAACGAGGTCCGTTTCGATACTCTTGCCGTTGATTCGGTGAGGGGAAAACTGGCATACGCATTTGGGAAACTTGAGATAATTGATACAATAAGGGTTCAGTTTGAAAAGACAGATCTGAAACTCGAAGGTTGGTGCAATTTAGATTCAAATTATATGAACACCAGGACATATTTTTATTCGGAGGATATCGATGCGCTTTCAGATTTATCACGGATTAGTCAATTAAAGGGACGTTTGGAAGGATTTCTTGAAGCAACCGGAAATCTGAGAAGCCCGGATCTCAGGGGTTGGCTCAGGGGTTATGATATCGGTGTCTCTAATCTTTATTTTGAAGATGTGATCGCTCGTTTCGGGCTTTTAAATATACAGGAAAAGCAATTCGGCGATATATATGTGGAAGCAACGAATGGCACAATATCATTGTTGGAAGATCCTATTCCATTAGCATCGCTCATTTTTCGGTTTGAGGGAGATACGTCTATTGTTCGATCCCTTCGTGTTGTTGGTGAAGATATGAACATTGAGATACAGGGTAAAATAATCGAATTCTCTGATTTTTATTTTGATAAAATTGATGCCTACAGACAGGGCTACACACTTCAAAATATAGATCCGATCCACTTTTCATGGAATGCCGATACCATTAGTCTGGATGAAGTTCGATTCTCATTAAATGAAGGAACTCTGATAGTATCCGGAGAATCGGTAAATAAGAAGATCCAATCCGCCGTAATGAATGTTAGTGGTTTTGATATTGATCCGTTTAATGCCTATCTGAAAGGTTCCGAAGGAATCGCTGGTATTTTAAATGGATTAGTTTCATATGTTGATACTTCTGAAACGCCGACTATTTACAGCCGGATGGAAGTAAATAATGCGAATTTATTTGGTAAACAATTTAATAATGTTCGCTTCGAGTCGAGGTTGACAAAAAATCAATTAAAGCTGGAAAACATACTGTTTGAAGATAATGAAAAAGGATATATGAATGGATATGGAACAATAAATTGTCACTTTCCATTAACGGAAGGTGTCGCCTTTATTGATTCGACCGATTCTTTAGAGCTTCAATTGCAATTTGAAAATTTTGCCTTTAGTATATTCAGATCATTTATGCTCCCGAAACATTCGAAAGATGGAAAATTGTTTGGTTCCTTGTCAATTGCTAATACGATGAATGCCCCGGAGTTTAATTATCAACTTAAGATAATGGATCCTGTACTTGACCGTATCTCAGGCAATGAATTGCAGATTAAAGGAGATTATAGAGATCAAAAACTGGAGTTCACTAATATTACTTTTAGAGATGATAAAGGCATTGCCACCGGTTCCGGCTATTTACCGTTTACTTTTGCCCTTAAACCACGACTTAAGGTTTTTAATAAAGATTCAAGCATGTATATGAACTTTTCCATACATGCATCGGCGCTTGAATTTTTGTCACAGTACATTAACAGTGTAGAAAGTATTGAGGGCGTATATGATCTGGCGATAAGTATGTCCGGTACTCCTAATAACCCTATTCGTTCCGGTAATGTAATTGCGAAAGATGGAATAATTCACTTGACATCCCTTGAAAATCCGATCACGGGTGTTGTAGGCAGTGCAATTCTCCAGAATAATAAAATGGAAATCATATCATTTGATGGATATATGTTAAAACCTGCGTCAAGAAGCCGGGTGGATAAATTCAAACATAAACTTCGGGCATATACCTGGGATATTCTCTTTCCGCCGGTTGTATCGCCTGATGACCCCAATGTTTCTATAGCAGGTAATATTGACTTTTCTTTATTCTTCCATCCGGTATTTGATATACAGATAAATGCAAAAGATCTGTATATGCGAACTCTGTTAGCAGAGCAAGAGGGCCTTCTTGATGGGGCGTTCACCATGACAGGCGGCGATACCATGAATATCGAGGGTGAAGTTGATATCAACGAATTTATCATTCGAAATGAATTTCAACCATCTGAGCCACTAATTGAGGAGTTGCCTGTTGGTAAACGTTATACGAATATTAATCTTCATACGATTATTCCGGGTAATCTTTACTTCCGGAACAGCCAGCTGGATTGCGAACTTGAAGGTGAAATGTGGATTATAAAACATGGCAAGGATCCGTACCGCTTTTCGGGTACACTCGATGTTCGCAGAGGAAAGTTTTTCTATTACGGATGGGAATTTAAGATTGTTCGCGGTTCGGTGATTTTTGATCCTACTGAATTCAATCCAATATTGGATATCGAGGCAACAGTTGATTTGGGGTCCAGTGTGCAATACGATTCTTTGGATACCGGATCTGATGAGGAAGATAATGTGCTTGTGCGATTATCCGGTGATCTACAGAATCCCACACTGGAATTTGAATCCGGGAATTTTACTGAAAGTGATATATTAATGTTTCTGACCCGAACCCAGTTAGGCGAGGAAGATCCCCTAAATCAGGACAGGTTGTCTGCCGACGCCAGGAATATAATCGGGATGTGGTTTGAAAGACAGTTGGAAAAAAGCGTCAGCCGAATCAGCGGTTTGGATGAATTTGAGATCCGGACAAAAGGAAATTTACTTTCCAACCAACAACCGGATCAGTGGAGTTTTGTCATGGGACGGAAAATTATGCCGAATATTTATTTAAAATACGAACGTGCATTATCATTGATTGAACCCAATCAGCAATTTGGAATTGAATATCGCTTAAGCAGGAATATTTCCCTGACTGGAGAAGTGAATCAAGACGGGTCGTATAGTATCAACTATTTATATAAGTATCGGTATTGAAATTGTTGAGAAGAATCGCATTTAAGATTTGCTTATCGGCTTTTCTGATTATAGCAGGACTATCTGTCCTGACTGAAGCTCAAAGCCGGTTCACGCCAACAGAGTACATCGTCGGAAAGATATATGTTTCCGGCAATCACTCTTTTTCGACCGGCTTGCTGAAAAAACAGATGAACTTAAAAGACAAACGGTTTTACCGGACAAAGACATTTACACGGCGCTTGATTGAACTTGATCGGATTCTTCTGCAAACAATATATATTAAAAACGGATATATTGACTGTGCCGTTAGCGATTCATTTAAAGTTCAGGATGACGGCCTGGTTGACCTGTTTTATTTCATTACTGAAGGGCGTCAATATTATCTAAACAAGATAGAAATTAGCGGAAATACATCTCTATCAGAGAATAAAATTTTAGATATTCTTGATCATAAACTGAAAAAACCGTACAACCCTATCCGGATTCGTGAAGGTATAAAACAGATTAGAACAGAATATGCGAATATTGGAAAGCCGCTTGCATCAGTTATAGATTCTCTGGAAGTAAATGATGGAATTCATCTGTTTATTCGTGTGACAGAAAATCCAACAATGAGAATTGGCGACGTGAAAATCATAAACAACAAATTGGTCAGGGAGAAACCAATCAGGCGGGAAATATTGCTGAACTCCGGTGACCTGTACTCACAGAAAAGATTAAATCTTTCAAAAAAACATATTTTTGAAACAGGTCTGTTTTCCAGCGTGAATATTCGATTAGCCGACATCGATACCGCTCAACATACTCTAAATCTTATCGTTGATGTGAGAGAATTGGATATGCGTTATCTGGGGTTGAAGTTTGGTTTTGGTCAGGATTGCGGAATTTCCAGCGGTATCGAGTATACATCTTTATCTATGGACGGAGAATGGCTGCATCGCAATATAGCCGGCAGAGGTAGTCGACTGAGCATGAGTTTAGGGCTATCAGTAAATTTTCCCAGTAACGTGCAAAGTCCGACTATAAATACTTCCATAGCTTATATTGAACCCTGGTTGTTTGGCTTCCGTTCATCCACATCCTTTCGTTTATTTTTTGAGAGCGGACTTCTGAAGGGTAAAGAATTTACAAAATATGGTGAAGAAACGGCTTTAATCTACCAGCCGAATAAGCGCTTTTTTGCCAGTTTTGGTGTTGTAATTCAAGAAATATTTCATCCAGACACGATTACCAATCCTAAGAATAATGAGCGTGCCTTTACGTTTACTGTCAGAAGAGATTACCGGGACAATTTCCTTTACCCATCAAGAGGAACAATATATACTTTTAATGGTAGATTAGTAGGAAAAATTTTAGGGGGCACGCAGGATTATTATATGTTTGAGACTTCGTTTAGTCAATACTTTCCGCTTATTGGGCGAGTTGTATTTGCCTATCGTGGAAAATTCGGATACTTAGGCAAATTTCCCGGAGAGAGTGATCCACCAAATTATTCAAAATTTTACCTGGGAGGCGGCTACAGTCTTCGAGGCTGGGATGATAATAAATTTCTCATGGTGGGTAAAGATCCATTGGGGGACAATTTAAAAGTGCTCACAAATGCGGAAATTCGCTTTCCGTTGTTTTGGATTCTTGGCGCTGAAATATTTCTGGACGGAGGAAATCTCGCTCCTGACATAAATTCATTTTTAGATATGAAATATCGTTGGAATACAGGGTTTGGTCTGACAATTGCCACTCCTTTGGGACCGATTCGGATTGATTATGCAAGGATACTCAATCCGGTAGGAAAAGAAAAGGAGCGACCGCATCAATTGCAATTTTCAATTCCCTATGCGTTTTAAAAAAAAGGAGTTACCATATTATCCTTTGACAGATTTACTATAAAAGCCCAGGAAATTGTCAAGAGTGCTTTCGATTTGGCGCGCAATCTGGCTCACCAGCAGATCGAGCCGGAGTATATTTCAAAATGAGTGAATTTTATCGGAACAATCGTTTTTTCAAATTGTATAATTTTAACATTTGCATTTATCTTTTGTGTGAACGACAAAATTAGATAAATTAGGTGTCGAAAATATTTTTCAAATGATAATAATATTATGAAGGAGGTAAAGACGATGGGGAAAAGACTTTTTATAGCTGTGATTATCACACTACTGGTCTTGTTTATTGGCTGTACAAAGGAGCCGGTAAAAACAGCTCAGGGTTACTGGGATTCTGCCAGAGAATATTTTAATAACGGCGACTATGAAAAAACAGTCCGGGAATACCAGAAACTGGTAAAATATTATCCGCAGGATACCCTGGCTGTGAGAACACTATTTGCGTTAGCCGAAATTTATAAGAACAATCTTAAGAATTATGATGATTCCATTGGTTCTTATAATAAAATAATTGAACAATATGCCGATCATTCCAAAGCGCCGAATGCCATGTTTATGATCGGTTATATATATGCAAATGATCTTAACGATCTCGATAATGCCAAAAAGAGTTATACCAAATTTATTGAAGCATATCCGGATCATATGCTGGTTCCATCAGCAAACTGGGAAATCCAAAATCTTGGAAAATCTCTGGATGAGATTCCTCAGTTGCAGACTATTACAAAAGGCAGTAATTAAGGCGGAGTACGAGAATGAGTTTCAACCTGTCGGAATTAAATGAAAAAATTCGCAAAGAAGGCACATTTGTCAATGCTTTAAAGCAGGAGATGGCAAAGGTAATTGTTGGACAGGAAGTCATGATTGAACGCTTAATAATCGGACTCCTCTGTAACGGGCATATTTTACTGGAAGGTGTGCCGGGTCTGGCAAAATCCCTGACGGTGAGCACTCTGGCAAAAGTCATAGATACAAAGTTTCGGAGGATCCAGTTTACACCGGATCTCCTGCCGGCTGATTTAATCGGTACCATGATCTATAACCAGCAAAAAGGCAATTTTGAGACGAAAAAGGGACCGATATTCAGCAATATTATTCTAGCGGATGAAATAAACCGTTCGCCGGCAAAGGTTCAATCCGCCCTACTGGAAGCAATGCAGGAAAGGCAGGTTAGTATTGGTAAAAATACCCATAAATTAGACGACCCCTTTCTTGTTCTTGCGACTCAAAACCCAATAGAACAGGAAGGAACATATCCGTTACCGGAAGCGCAGGTCGATCGATTTATGCTAAAGGTCGTGATCAATTATCCCAACAAGGAAGACGAGCTGGAAATTATCAAACGTATGGCTCATTCCAATGGCACGATTGATGTTAAACCGGTGATTAAACCGAGTGATCTGATCCGCGCCAGAAAAGTTGTGGATGAGATTTATATTGACGAGAAGATTCACCGGTATATATTGGATATCGTTTTTGCTACACGAGAACCTGAATCCTATAACTTAGCCGATCTCGCCGATCTGATTCAAATGGGCGCATCGCCACGGGCGTCGATCTTTCTGGCGGTGACCAGCAAGGCGAAAGCGTTTATTGAGGGTAGAGGATATGTAACGCCCGAGGATATCCGGGATGTTATGTGGGACATTCTCAGGCATCGAAT
>JAUVYH010000235.1 GCA_030603165.1 Fidelibacterota bacterium | reverse complement strand
GGAGGAGCTGGATGCTTTGGGGCAAATTCTTCCTGCTCGGCTTGTTCAATCAGATCAAGATTCGCTTCAGCGAGTTTGAACAGATCCTCGTCGATTGGTTGAATTGGTTTTTCTTCTTCTATTGGAGGAGGTAAAGGTACTTCAGGTTGCACTGCCGGCGCACCTGGTGACTCGGGTGTTTCCGATACTTCTAATTGTTCCTCAGGAGGTCGCTCAGGAGTTAATCCCTCGAAATCAATCTTTGCCAGTTCTGCTTCATCCTGAAGACCGGGCTTGTTAGTTAAATTCAAGCGTAACATCAAACGCCCCCTGGCATTTTACGAATCATCAAACCCATCAAGTCAATAAACTGGCACATAGCGCCAATTCCATTTCCATCATCTTCGTATAAATCAACAGGTTTATGATTTTCAAAAGGATCGATAGTTTTCATATTTTCTACATCATAGGTCAACAACATATTGAAAAATTCGGAGTCAACCTCATGACTATAGTAATACAGACGGTCAACGGCGTTAAGCCCTTCTGCTTCAAAGGTGCGAATACCATTAAGCCCCGCGACAACCTTTTCACCAATATCATCAGATGATGTGCTGCTGAGAATTGAATAATTTTCAAGATCGCTGAATTCAAATCGAACCAGCTGGCGAAATTCACCGGAGTCAATGACTAACAGAGAATGTTTTTGCTCTCCAACCAACCAGACTGCCCATTTCTCATCCGAACCTATCTTTTCCAACCGCTCCAATGCACTGGCGGCGCTGAGTATATTGACATCCATAATATGAATATTGAAACCGGATGGTTCCGCAGCGTTTAATAATAATTTACCAAGATCTTTAAAATAGGATGCTGATAAATATTCCTGACCTGATCCACCCTGTCTTTGTAATAAATAATGCTGGATGAATTTCTGGTCGGCAACGGGACCCAACCGTTGTGCTGCATTCCAGTTGAGCGCTTCTTCAATATTTTCTCTGGAAAGACCTGAATCAACTTCCTGGCGGCTCAGATCAAACCACTCCACGGGAAGCGCAATGGCAACATATCGATCCGGTACCGGAAGATCGGTACGGATTTCCTGGAACACTTGCTGAAGAGCGCTTGATAATTGCGGATTGGTAATATTTTCAGGAGTAAACGGTGTTGAAAGAGTCCTTTTCCGGACTATTTCAATAGTATAGTCTCCATCGGTTTTAATTAATTGACCGAACCTGACAAATTCACCTGAGAGACTTATACATATCATTTTAGACCCGGATTAAAATAATTTATCTGTCCCAGCTTTTTTGATCGTCTTCGATCCAGCCATGGCAGGTATCTTTAAATGCGAAAAAGAGATAACGTGATTCCTTATATTCACCCTTCAATGGATCTTTGATCTTATAACTACCGGAATCTGTCGTAACAATAAATTGTTCATCAATCAGTAGATTATATGCCAGTTTGTCAACAAGGTAGTATGGACGATAGTAGGTATTTTCAGATATTCGTTCCGTAGTTTCTTTACCAACGACATCACGATAAGAAGAATCAGACTGAATTTGTCTCCATCTATGCGAAAGAACATAAACCGTATCGTATGTAAAAAGTTCCGTATTCCACTTTGTCACTTTAAAGGTAGTATCAATCAGCGTATCTTTCTTCTTATAAGAAAAGGCAAAAGTCGTATCAAATAAAAGGTAAAAATTCTTTGGAACATTCATCGAAAATTTTCCAAAGTCAAGATCAACATCTTGTTCACCAAAATAATTACTGTCCGCTCTGGTGCTGTCACGAACAGCGCTTAAGACTTTCATTGCAACGATCGGATCTGTTTGGTATTTATTCGCCATCTGTTGATAATACTTTTCAACCTCATTTAAAATCATCATTCGCCGACGTCCTTCATTGCGTACACGGGCTTCTTCTTCCCAGATAATTGAAGGAACATAAATGACTATAATAAGCACCAGAACCAGCAATAAGGCAACATAATTCAGCGCCTTAACCATTGTTGGTTTATATTCGGGAACATCATCAAAATTCTCTACAACTTCTTTACTCAATGGTAACCTCTCCTTTAATACGTTCAAACGTTTTTTCACCAATCCCCTTGACGTTTAAAAGCTCATCAATGCTAGAAAAGCGTCCATGTTTAGTGCGATAATCTATAATTCGTTGAGCAGTCACTTTGCCTATTTTAGGTAATCTCATAAAATCTTCCGCTGACGCAGAGTTCAAATTTATCGTTAGAACGGCAGTAGTTTCATCAAATATTGGTTTCTTTTTCTTTGCAACCTTTTTTGCTGAGAAATATACTGAATCAATCTGCTTCGCACGGTCTCTAAATTCCCGGGCTTCAACCTCCTCACTAAGGAACTTTATCGAGTCGTCTTTAAGAACATTTTCCCTGAACAAGTGAATCCCTGAACCGATTAGAAAAAACAGTGCCAAAAATTGAATTACCAATCTTTCCTGGCGTGTTAAATTTAGCATTCTGAAATATAAATAAAAATCTATTTATCACCAACTGAAATCTGTTACCGTAATTCCGAAATATGGAATATTGTTTTTTTAACCCTGATTAATTCACGAGCCCGCGAATCATAAACAATTTATGTAAGTAGATTTTCTCTTTTTCCCAAAGGGATTCGGAACACTTTATTACTTTTTTCATTTTTGCCGGTGAATAATCTAGTCCCTTGTAAATCAATTCCTTGTTTTTTTGTAAAGAAAATTTTAACGCAAAGGCGCAGAGATCGCAAAGGTACGCCCGCCTGCCATCCGCCTTCGGCGGAAGGGGTGGGCAGGCAGAGTTTACCCTATGTAATAAGAAAAGACACCCATAACCTGAAGGTGAATTCACCCCGTCTAATAATCAATGCAAGGATAATGGCTAATAAAAAATGGAAAAATATTACACGGGGTAAACGAACTATTACACGGGGTTTATCAGAAAACTTTTTCCAAAAAGTGCTTGCCCTGTTGAATATTGCTATTTCTCCTTATGAACGATCATTTCTAAGGTTTCCTTTTCATATTGGTTTGATTACTCTCTATGATAGTTATTCTACAGGGCTTGTCTTAAATGTGTCAGCAGTTTCGGTTTGGATACATGTTTGTTATACATTTTATAATTCTCTGCGCCTCTGCGTTTATAAAAATATTTTTTCATTTTTGGTTCTGGCTCAATCCTTATTTGTTAGGGCTCTTTTATTTATAAACCATTTTATTCCAACAAACCATAGACGTCTTTTCTATGACCAATCTTCACAATATATATTGTGAGAATATCATCCTTTATTGAGTACAAAATTCTATAATTACCTTGTCGTATTCGATAGCGTTCTAGCGCGGATAATTTTTTACATCCACTTGCCCTTGGATTCTCTGATAAAGATTCAATTCTGGATAAGATTCTTTTCAAATCCTTTTTAGGTATTGATTTAACCCAAGTTCGACAATAATATAAAATAATCCCGAAAAAACGACACTCGCTCTACGCTAACATACTGTTTTTACAACAATGGGCTTCTGGAATCTCGGTGTAGTGACTGAACGGGCAAGATAGTCCTTGCGCTGCTG
>JAUVYH010000151.1 GCA_030603165.1 Fidelibacterota bacterium | reverse complement strand
ATTGGAATTGGGCTGCCATGATGTGGGATTTGGTGGTTTTGACTGGGTTGTAGAAACCACCAAATCCCACATCATGGCAGCCCAATTCCAATAACCTGGGAATGTTTTGTGTTTTCATAATTTTAACTTCTATCTCCTTATCACTTACTATAGGTCGATAAGCACGCTCAACAACATTCAACCCCAATCCGGCAGAGTTAAGTAATTTTACCACATTTTCGTAAATTCTTCCCTTTGGAAGCACCACCTTTAATTTATTCATCATTCTACCTCATAAACTTTCTGATATAGTAAAAATTTTAAGATTTTCACCTCTTTCAATACACCTCTTGTCTTGCATAAACCTGTATGGTCTAATCCATAATCGTTAATCATATATCACCTCATTTGTACTTATCATTTTTTAAATCCTTTAAATTACTGTAAAACGAAAAAAGCCTTTTCTTTTTTGAAAAGGCTTCTATAATAATCACTTTAGTTATGTTTTATGGATCAATCATAAGAACCTTTCCCATCATATCTTATAAATACAATGGTGCATTGTCATCGCAATACTCGTTAAAAGATTAATTCTGTTGATTGGCATGTTGGACTTCATATCTATCTTTGCAACTTACTCTTAAAATTAATTTCATATATCTACTACTATTAATTAACTCTCCAATAAATAAACGTTGATAAGGATAATAAAAAATTTCCTTTTTGTCAAGAAAAAAATCCCTGTCATAATTTAAAAGATAAAAAAAAGAAGTTTTTGTCAATAAGCTGACCTTGCTCTCTTTAATCTACCGATGGAAAGGTATAGATTTTACCTAACAAACAGCATCTTCCATGTCTGCATAAAACTCTGCCCTGCCTGTCCCCTTGGGAAGATTGACGAAGGGTCCCCTGTTTTTATCTGAAAAATGTAAATACCGCTTGATACTTTATCGCCTGTGTCATTAGTACCATTCCAGGTAATGGAAAAGATCGATTATTTAGAGTTTTTTCAATTTCTTTAAGAAACGAGTTGTTAAAATCACTATCGGGATCAGTCTTTAAAAGCAGGTAACCGGCAGGATCATAGAAAAAGCGACTATTCTCTTGATCAATATCGTAAAAATCTTTGATCTCATCATCCCACAACTCCTCTATATGACCGTGGAGATTATCGCCTTCCGAAAAGCGGCGGCTGTTACAGTGAAATGGCATATGAGCATCCGCCACATAGTGACTGAGCATGAACAACAGTGTAGCCATATGATTATCGGAAGAAAAAAGGTTGGAAAAGCAATTAATTGGATGTCGTCCTGCCCGCGCTCCGTATTACAATGAAGGATGCAAGTTTATCGAATGTCACCCTGAGTTTATCGAGGGGTACTCCAAACACACTTCAATAAGTGTTGCTACCTCTTTACCCAAAGCATTATATACTTTTACTATCACATGGCTTTTTTGAGGTAAACTGTACCGGATTGTGGTTTGTGAATTAAACGGATTGTGGTGGTTTTGGGATAGAACAAATTCACGAAGAAAAGTCCTATCATCGTTAAATTCCGTTGTAAGCACAATAAAATCATCGGTAACAACTTCAATGTCATTAATATAAATCACGGCTTTTTCAACTGCACCATCTGCAACCATGCGAAACCTTATCAGAACATTTTCATTGCCGAAACCGGTTAAACCTTGCAGCAGTATGGAGTCTTGTATCCATGCAAATGATGCTCCGTTTATATTCATTAAAGTTGTCCAGTTTACGCTATCATTGCTCGCCTCGACAAAGCAGGTATCGCTGAAGTCAATTATAAGACATTAAAATATTTATAGTTACAAAGCGAGAAATATTCATAATCACTTTAATAATATTGAGCCGGAGAAAACCGTTGTTATTCAACCGAATAAAGTTTTGCCGCCTTTTCTGCCGATGTTATAATTCCTTTGATCATAGCTGAACTAAATCCGTCGTGTTCCATCTGATTCAGGCCGGAGATTGTACAGCCCTTTGGCGTTGTTACCCGGTCTATTTCATATTCCGGATGATTATTAAATCCAATGATCAGTGAAGCGGCTCCTTTTGCGGTTTGAGCGGCAATTTTTAAAGCATCTTCAGAACTGAATCCGATTTCAATACCGCCTTGAGATGCCGCGCGGATTGCTCGTAAAAAAAAGGCTATCCCGCAAGCGCCTAAGGCAGTAGCTGCGCTCATCTGCTCTTCATCAATGATAATGGTTTTGCCGACAGTATTAAAGAGATATTGAGCTTTTTCAATAGCACGGGCTCTTTTATCTTCCGTAGCCAGGCAGGTTATCGATTCTCTGATTGATATCGCGGTGTTCGGCATTGCCCTGACTATTGGAACATCTTTTTCAATGAGTTTTTTCGTTTGGTAAATTGTCAGACCTGTAACTACGGAAATCAAAATATGCTTTTCAGGCAGTAATTCTACGGCAATATCTTTTATTACCGATCTTGCCTGCTGCGGTTCTACACAGACAATTATTATTTCAGATTGCCGGACGGCGGTAAGATTATCTGAAGTAGTTTGAAAACCCTGCTCCTTAAATGAACTCAGATGTTCGACATGCCGCCTTGTCAGGGTGATTTCATTTTTACTGAAAAGGCCCGACTTGTCCAGTCCTTCCGCTATGGAAGTGCCGATATTACCGGCGCCAATTATTGCAATGCCTTTGATATTTCTCATTTTACTTTCTCCCAACAAATAGATAAATGGTAGTTAAGACGTTATACTTAATTTTTATTTGACTTATTGTTTCTCTCGGCAATAGGAATATATCTTTGCTTTTCACACACGTTTTTATAAGCAGGTCTGATTATTCTCTTAGATGTCATATTGGCTTCCTCAAGGCGATGCGCACACCATCCGGATAAACGTCCCATGGCAAATATGGGCGTAAAGAGCTCTTTGGGAATTCCAATACAAGAATAAACAAAACCCGAGTAAAAATCTACGTTTGCACTAATAATTTTATTCTTCTTGCCGCCTTTAAATTCGCTGAAAACTTTTGGCGCAAGATCTTCAATTGTTCGGTATAATTCATATTCGTCGAGTTTGCCCCTCTCAATTGCCAGCGCTCGCGCTCTTTCACGCAGCAACACGCAACGCGGATCAGAGAGGGTATAAACCGCATGACCAAATCCATAGATCTTTCCGAAACCGTCATACACCTCTTTTTTAAGAATTTTCATCAAATAATCCGCCAATTCGTCTTTATCGGTACTGTCAACAACATTTTCTTTAATGTTATCCATCATTTCCAGAACTTTTAAATTTGCTCCGCCATGATAAATTCCTTTTAGTGATGAAATTGCCGCTGAAATTGCCGAATATGTGTCGGTTCCGGCAGAGCTCGTTACCCGGACTGTAAAAGTGGAGTTGTTACCGCCGCCGTGCTCCGCATGAATTATTAGACAAAGATCTAAAAGGTCAGCCTCAAGAGTGGTAAACTTATTGCCCTTTAACATGTAAAGAAAATTTTCGGCCGTGCTCAAGCTCTTTTTCGGATGTCGAATCGACAGTGTTTTTTTGTAATGAATGTGTTTTATGGCATTATAGGAATAAGCAATTATCGTTGGAAATTTTGCCAGTAAATCAAGTGTTTGTCTTGCAATATTTTCCTCAGAGCGGTCTTCCGGGTTTTCATCGTAAGAATAAAGCTCCAAAACAGCCCGGGCGATTACATTCATTACATTTTTCCCTGTGCCCTGATTTAAAATATTTTTCCTGAATGCCAACGGCAGTTCGCGTCTTTGAGCTATAAATGTAGAAAAACGCTCGAATTTTTCCATTGAGGGCATCTCGCCGGTTAGCAACAAGTAAGAAACTTCATCGAAACCGTGTCGTTTGTCTTTTTGAATTCCCTTTACGATGTCTTTAATACTTACTCCCCTGTAATAGAGATCGCCTTCAATGGGAATAATTTTGTCATTTTCTTTTTTATAGCCGATTACATCTCCAATATTAGTAAGTCCGACCAGCACGCCGGTATGGTCCGGGTTTCTTAGACCTCGTTTCACATTATACTGCTGGTATAAATTTTTATCAATTTGGCAGGCATTCTTCATTTTAATGCTCATATTAGAAATATATTCATTTTTATTAGTCGTTTTCATAAAATTCACGTCCTTCCTAAAATTATGTTGGTTTATATCAAGCCATGTTAATAATTATTTCCTTGGCAAAATCTTTTGTTGAAACAAGACTTGCTGCATCCATGTGTTCAAAAAGATCCGCTGTTACTTTTTTTGTTGCGATCGTTTTTTCAAGGGCGCTGTATATCAGATTTGCAGCAGATTGCCAGCCGAGATATTCCAGCATCATGGCGCCGGAGAGAATCAGAGAACCGGGGTTTGCTTTGCCCGTACCCACAATGTCGGGAGCCGTTCCGTGAGTAGCTTCAAATATGGCCTGACCGGTTTCAAAATTAATATTGGCGCCCGGCGCCATTCCGATGCCGCCTACCATTGCCGCAGCCATATCGGAGATATAATCACCGTTCAGATTCAAGGTCGCAATTACCGAATGGTTTTCCGGATGCAATAAAATATCCTGCAAAAATGCATCGGCGATACAATCTTTGATGATCAATTTACCGTCTTCAATTGCGCTATTTAAAGCTTTATCGGCTGTTGTTTTATCTTTTTCACTTTTTATTTTCAGATAAGTATTCCAGGTAAATACTTTTTCGGCAAAATCCAGTTCAGCCAGTTCGTAGCCCCATTTCTTAAAGCTACCCTCGGTGAATTTCATTATATTGCCCTTATGAACTAAAGTAACGGAAGGCAGATTGAGGGTCAGAGCATAATCTATTGCGGCTTTTATCAATCTTTCGCTGCCCTCTTTTGAAACCGGTTTTACACCGAAGGAAGATGTGTCGGGAAACCTGATCCTGTTTTCTTGCATGTCATTCAGCAAAAAATTTTTAAACTTTATATTTTCAGATGTTCCCGCCATGTATTCAATACCAGAATAGATATCCTCAGTATTTTCACGAAAAATATGGAAATTTACTTTCATGGGTTCTTTCACGGGGGAAGGCACACCCTTAAACCAACGCACAGGGCGCAGACATGTAAATAAATCAAGTTCCTGACGTAAGGTAACATTCAGAGAACGAATACCGCCGCCAACCGGAGTCATCAACGGGCCCTTTATTCCGACCACATACTTTTTCAGCGCCTCAAGTGTTTCTTCGGGCAGCCGCTGCCCGGTTCTTTGATATGCCGTTTCACCGGCTAAAACTTCCCGCCACTGAATTTTTCGCTTATTCCCAAAACCGGATTTTACCGAAGCGTCGATAACTTTTCTTGCCGGCTTCCAAATATCCTGCCCAATTCCGTCACCCTCGATAAATGGAATTATCGGAAAGTCGGGAACATTTAAAGTTCCATTTTTCATCGTGATTATTGCTTCCGTCACCTTGTTCTCCACTTTATGCTTTTTTTCGAATAAGATTTAAAGAACTTCCAGCTTTAAACCAACCAATTTGTTGTTCATTATAACTATGTTCGGCTAATATTGCAACGGTTTCCCCATTCTTATGCTTAATGATAATTTCTAACGGTTTTCCGGGCATAAAATCTTGCAATCCGACTACACTAATCGCATCGTCTTCCTGAATACAGTCGTAGTCGTTTTTATTTCGAAAAGTAATAGCCAGGATCCCTTGCTTCTTCAAATTGGTTTCGTGAATTCGTGCAAAAGATTTTGCCAATACCACCTTAACATTTAAGTAGCGCGGCTCCATGGCGGCATGTTCTCTCGAAGATCCTTCTCCGTAATTTTCCCCGGCCACGATTATTGAAGATATACTTCTCTTTTTGTAATCTCGGGCTACCTGAGAAACAGGCTGATATTTGCCCGTTATGCAGTTTTTGACACAATTTGTTTTTCCGCTAAAATTATTCACGGCGCCCATTAGCAGATTATTAGAGATATTGTCCAAATGTCCGCGATATTTTAACCAGGGGCCGGCCATAGAGATATGATCGGTTGTACATTTCCCTTTTACTTTTATCAACAAAAACAGATCGAAGAAATCGTCCCCGTTCCAGGGCTCAAAAGGTTCCAGCAGTTGCAGTCTGTCAGAGTTTTTATTGACAATAATCTGAATATTATTCCCATCGTCGGCAGGAGGAATAAATCCCGATAGCTCAGCATCGCTAGATGACCCGTATTTAGGCAGTT
This sequence comes from Fidelibacterota bacterium, assembly GCA_030603165.1. Classification (GTDB taxonomy): domain Bacteria; phylum Fidelibacterota; class UBA2242; order UBA2242; family UBA2242; genus UBA9312. The sequence goes on along the minus strand of JAUVYH010000151.1, from coordinate 1,833 downwards.
CGTCGCCTTTTGGCGCTTCAAGTTTAACCTCATCGCCATTTCTATTATTCAAAGTGTCTGTTTCCGGATTAAAAGTCAGGTTGCCGGCAATGACTAATGCTGTCACGATTTCCGGCGAAGCTATAAAGGCGTATGTATTTGGATTTCCATCATTACGCTTTGCAAAATTCCTGTTAAAAGAGGTGACAATGGAATTTTTTCGCTCCGGATGGGTGTTATGGCGATTCCATTGTCCAATACAGGCGCCGCAGCTGTTAGCCATGACTATGCCGCCAAAATTTTCCAGGCTTTCAAGGATGCCATCCTTTTCACATATTTGGCGGATTCGTTCGGAACCCGGAGTAATAATGTATTCGGCTTTTGCCGCCAGTCCGTTTTCCCGGGCTTGTTTTGTAATCGAGGCTACCCGGCTCATGTCCTCGTAAGAAGAATTAGTGCAAGAGCCTATCAGACCAACGTCAATTTTTTCGGGGAAATCCTGTTCTTTAACTATGCCGGCAAATTTTGATAATTCCCAGGCTTTGTCAGGAGTGAAGGGGCCGTTAATATACGGTTTCAAAGTATCCAGATTGATCTCGATAACCCGGTCATAATAATTTTCGGGGGACAGATATACTTCTTTATCAGCCTGTAAACACTTTTGAATTTTATCGGCTGCTTTAGCGACTCTTTCCCTGCCGGTGGCTATCAGATAATTGGAGATTTTTTCATCATAGGGAAATATGGAAGTTGTCGCCCCGACTTCAGCTCCCATATTGCAGATGGTGGCTTTACCGGTGCAGGAAAGAAATTTTGCTCCGTCGCCAAAATATTCAATAATCGCATTGGTTCCGCCTTTTGCGGTTAAAATTCCCGCTAACTTTAAAATAACATCTTTTGCGGAAGCCCAGCCTTTAAGTTGTCCTGTAAGCTTAACCCCGATAATCTTAGGTATTTTCAATTCCCATTCCAGTCCAGCCATTACATCAACTGCATCGGCTCCGCCAACGCCAATTGCTATCATTCCCATTCCGCCTGCATTAACCGTATGAGAATCTGTGCCGATTATCATTCCACCAGGGAAAGCATAATTTTCCAGAATAATCTGATGGATTACGCCGCTGCCCGGTAGCCAGAATCCTATGCCAAATCTGCCGGACGCAGATTGTAAAAAATCATAGACTTCCTTGTTTTCATCCAGGGCATTTTTCAGATCCTCTTCAGAGCCGAAATCAGATCGGATAAGGTGATCGCAATGGACAGTAGTTGGAACCGCTGTTTTTGATATGCCGGAATTGATAAATTGCAGCAGCGCCATTTGAGCTGTAGCGTCCTGCATCGCGACTCTGTCCGGAGAGAAAAGGGCGTAGTCTTCCCCTCGTGAAAAAGGGCTTGCCATTTTTTCGTTTAAGTGACTGAATAATATTTTTTCCGTTAGGGTCAATGCCTTGCCGTATCTGACGCGAACCGTTGCTATACGCTCCGGCAGTTTTTCATAAACCTGTTGAATTATATCCCAATCAAACAAAATATTCCCCCAAATTATAGAGTATGTCGAACATTTTCAAAAGTATTGGAACTTTTGGCGTTAAAATATAAGAGATTCTTGTCAATATTGCAAATAAAGTGAATTCAACACTGCTGAATAGTTTAGAATTCCCCCACTTCGGTCACTTTATATTTTTTATTTAATGCTTTGCATCACCGAATTTTTTAACCCAAGTTGCAAATCACGAGATTGTAATATACTGTAATATATATAGTTATAATTTTTCATTTTTACAATTGGGTCACGACTTTTGTGATTCTTGTGTAAGGTCTGAATTTAAATTTCATCAGCTTATAGAGATGTTT
>JAUVYH010000022.1 GCA_030603165.1 Fidelibacterota bacterium | reverse complement strand
TATCGCTGCCGGAGTGGACACTACGTTTTAAATCAGGAGACAATCCAAATTCACGAATCGCGAATTGGACAGCCAGAACATCCTGCTCAAATTCTTTGGCAAATTGCGTAATATCACCCACATAATCGACGCCTTTATTAAAACGCCCGGTAAATTTAGGTGCAATAGTATCCAGTGGCAAGCCGCGCCAGGCAGCCGCAGCCAGAATAAAAAACAGGTCCACGGGCTGCTGGGGAGCTTCGGTTTCATCGATCGAAAGTTCAAGTACAAAGGGTTCTGAACATTGCGAGGATATATGCCGATATATTTTTTCTGCTTCCAGAACACCGGCAAGATATTGATTCGCTAAATCAGTGACTATTTTATAACTGACGTTGATTTCATCCTCAATTCCGGCGATTCTGAAGGGCTGTGTGTATCGCTCACAAAATTGCAGAAATTCCTGAACCAGATTCTCATCTACCGGTTTACCTATTTCATCTGCCACATCCATTGTAAAAAAGTCACTGGAATGCAGGAATCCATCAACTGTTTTCAAACCAATATGATCAGCATCCACAAAATAGGAGTTCGTCCACTTTTTGCATTTGACCGCCTGATCCGCAGCCCGGCGTGTATCTGCCGGCGAACTGCCAATGGTCTTGTGCTCCCGGAAAGATTTGTTCCAGACCGGCGTAATATCAACACCATGTTCAGCCGCCTTGATCAAGGCATCCAGCTGTGCTTTGCCCTGGTGACCAAAGCGATCGCCCACACCAATTGAATATTTGTTTAATTTCATCGTCTTTCCTATTTTCTAAAAAATTTCCTTTTCATATATGTTTTCAATAACCACTGGAATTTATAGAGTAGAACTTCATTCCTTCTATCGCTGCACCCGGGCAGATCCTCCTTTGGCAAAGGCTTCAACTTCGGCTACTTTTGCCATAGTCACATCGCCGGGAAACGTCGTCAATAAAGCTCCGTGCGCCCAGCCCAGCCGCAGGGCCTCCTCCGGTGTTTTTCCCGAAATAAAGCCATAAATAAGTCCTGTTGCAAATCCATCGCCACCGCCTATGCGATCGAGCACATCTAACTCACAAGTCGGGCTGACATACTCTTTACCATTATACCAGAGCACTCCGCCCCAGTTATGCCGGTTACTCGATTTGACCTCACGGAGTGTGGTTGCGACCATCTTAATATTCGGGAATTGTTTCGTTACACGATCAATTATCTCAAAAAAGGTTTTTGTGTCAAGTTTGGATTTTGAGACCACTGCCGGACCCTGAATTCCAAGACCTTTCTGAAGATCCTCCTCGTTTCCGATTAATACATCCACATTTTCAACAATCCGTCTTAATACATTCTGTGCCTTTTTCAAGCCGCCCATAGAAGACCATAATTTTTCACGGTAATTCAAATCAAACGAAGTCACCGTTCCCTGTTCTTTGGCAGCCTGCATCGCTTCAATGATCAAATCCGATGTCGTCTCCGACAGAGCGGCGAAAATGCCACCGGAATGAAACCAGCGCACACCTTTTCCGAAGATGGTGTTCCAGTCAAAGTCGCCCGGCTTCAGTAACGCTCCGGCTTCGTTGGAACGGTTGTAAAAAACCACAGGCGGACGAACGCCAAAGCCGCGATCACTGTAAACCGTCGCGATATTCGGTCCTCGAACACCGTCGTGCTCAAACCATTTATAAAAAGGCTGAACACCCATCGCACGGACCCTGTTCTGGACCAGTTCGCCAATCCCGTAGTTCACCATTGCCGTAGCGACACCGGTTTTCATCTCGAAGCAGTCCGATAATCCCGCCGCCACATTATATTCACCGCCGGAGACATGAATATCCACGGAATTCGCTTTCCGAAACGGTACAACTCCGGGATCGAGTCTGTGAACCAGCGCACCAAGGGATAAAAAATCAAGTTCGCATTCATCTTTACGTATCTTCAACTCTTTCATAACACACCTTTTTACAATTGTTTTTAAGATTTCACTTTCTCAGTTTATAGAGCATTTCTCCCGCTTTTGTTACATAAAGGTATCCTTCATCTTCTCGGTCTTTCCAGTCGTCAATATTTACCGAATCCGGATTCAAATAGCCCAGATTAATTTTCTTACAGATTTTTTCCGGGATACCCGTCGCCAGCGTAACGGTGATACGCGGCTTTTCAACCCCATCAACAAATTCACCGGCGCCTTTTACATGGGTAGAGTGTGCCAGAATACCACCGGGAAAGTCTTTATACTTATCCCATTGCTTCGTGAAAAAATCCCGTACATGATAGCCGATCTGTTCGATAATTTCACCATGAGTAACGGATACTTCGGTAATGTGAGGCGCATAAATAATCAGTTCACCGCCATCGGCAACCACCGGTTCCAGCTTATACATACATTTGCCGCCGGTCCAGAGATCATCGTACATTTCCGGCGCACGGGACAGCACCGAGTGATATGGTCTATCTTTATAAATAATATGAATTTTGTCAGACAAATCCGCTGCAGCACTCCAGGCTTCTTCCGGCGAACCGATATACAGCCCGGCAAGATCATTTCCTTTAACTACGAGGCTCATACATAAGCGTTCCATCGGTAAAAAAGCCGCTGCTTTGTCGATAATTTCGCGCGTAGGAGTATATTTGCCGCCGATAATTGATACATTAGTAATCAGCGCTCCCAGCCAGTGAAACATGTCGATGATTTCCTGACCGGCGATCCCGGGGAACAGATATTTATTACCACCTGAAAAACCGACGACTTCATGAGGAAATGTCGGTCCTATTATCATCAGAATATCGTAGTCATAAACCATTTTATTAATAGTTACTTTAACTTTTTGTCGCATCAGCCCCTTAGAAATAGCAAAAACTTCATCTTCTTGGATAACCCCTGCTATGCGCAGTTGATCCGGATCTTTCCAGTGGTGATTAAAGAAGCGGGCTTTAGAGTATTTCGTATTTCGTTCCTCTTTTGTAATTCCAACTCTTTTGTTAATTGCTTCATCGTTCATTGGTGGATGAGTTCCCAAAGCAACCATAAAATCCAGAAACGCTACCCGGTTTGCCAGCAATTTATAAACCGTCCGAAACATCATGTCAATCGGGGCGGTTCGTGAGTGATCGGGAATGATTACAAGTATCTTTTTCCCATCTAAGTCCGTACGGAATAGTGCCTCTGCACACAGATCAAGTACATCCTTTTCGCTTAGAATAATGTCTGGTGAACCTTTCCCGATTACCATTTTCATATTACCATCAAACATTATAAGTTGTTGACGCGGTCTTACCGCCATGCCCCGTCCAGTCGGTGTGAAAAAACTCACCTCTGGGCTTATCGATCCGTTCATAGGTATGCGCGCCAAAATAATCTCGCTGCGCCTGGAGCAGGTTCGCTGAAAGCCTTTCGCTGCGATAGCCGTCGTAATACGCCAAAGCGCTGCTGAATGCCGGCACCGGAATGCCCATCTCTATGGCTTTGGCAACGACCTTGCGCCAGGCTGTCTGATTTTTCTCAATGGCTTGTTTAAAATAATCGTCCATTAACAGGTTTTGCAGATCGGGATTTTTATCAAAGGCTTCTTTGATCCGTCCCAGAAATTGCGCGCGGATAATACAGCCGCCCCGCCACATCAGGGCAATCTCACCGAAGTTGAGATTCCAGCGATATTCCACAGCCGCGGCTTTCATCATCTGAAACCCCTGGGCATAGGAACAAATTTTTGATGCATATAAAGCTTGCCGAATCATTTCAATGAATTCAGTTTTGTCACCATCGAATTTTACCTCAGGGCTATTCAATACTTTGGCAGCTTCGACACGTTCTTCCTTAATGGCGCTCATCGCCCGGGCAAATACGGCTTCCACGACTGTCGGCGCCGGGGTACCCAGATTCAAAGCTTCCAAACTCGCCCAGCGACCGGTGCCTTTTTGACCGGCTTTGTCCATGATCACGTCCAGCATCGGTTTGCCGGTTTCGTCATCCTTTTTACCCATAATATCAGTCGTAATCTCAATCAGATAACTGTCCAGTTCGCCTTTGTTCCATTCCTGAAAAACCGACTGCATGTCGTCCGGCGTCATTTCGAGAGCATTTTTCATAATCCAGTAGGCTTCGCTAACCATCTGCATATCGCCGTATTCGATGCCGTTATGCACCATCTTTACAAAATGTCCGGCGCCGTTTTCGCCGATCCATTCACAACAGGGCGAGCCGTCATCAACTTTGGCGGCAATTTTCTGAAAAATCGACTTTACATGCGGCCAGGCTTTTGCTGATCCTCCGGGCATAATTGAAGGACCATTAAGTGCACCCTCTTCGCCGCCGGAGACACCGGTACCGATAAACAACAGACCTTTGCTCTCCACATATTCCGTCCTGCGAATGGTATCAGGAAAATGACTATTGCCCCCATCTATAATAATATCACCGGGTTCCAAATGCGGAATCAGCAGATCAATAAACGCATCTACCGGTTTACCTGCTTTTACCAGCAGCATTACTTTACGAGGGCACTCAAGATTCGTCACCAGTTCTTCAATACTATAGCATCCCAAAATATTTTTACCTTTTGCACGGCCGTTTATAAAATTATCAACCTTGCTGGTAGTTCGATTAAATACCGCGACCGAATAGCCGTTTCTTTCCATATTCAAAACTAAATTCTCACCCATGACTGCTAATCCTATAAGTCCAATGTCATACTTATCCATGTTTATCTCCTTCTTAATAAATTAAACACCACTATATGCCGAGAATCCTCCATCAATCGGCAGAACTATCCCGGTCACAAATTTTGAATCATCTGAGAGCAACCAAAGCAAGGCCCCTAGTAAATCCTTTGGGTAACCAAATCGTCCCATGGGCGTGTGATCAATGATCTTTTTACCACGTTCCGTCAGTTCGCCGGTTTTTTCATCGGTGAGCAAAAATTTGTTCTGCTGCGTCAGGAAAAATCCCGGAGCGATGGCATTTACCCGAATATTCGGTGAATATTCCTGCGCCATGTGCACTGCCAGCCACTGCGTAAAATTACTCACGGCGGCTTTTGCAGCTGAATAAGCCGGGATGCGAGTCAGCGGTCGAAAGGCATTCATCGAGGATATATTCAGGATATTACCCTCTTTTTGATCTGCCATCTTCTTACCAAATATTTGAGAAGTAAGTATTGTGCCTAATAGATTTAAATCCATAACAAAACGCATTGCATCAGATGGTAAATCAAAAAAAGATTGTTCAGAACTCGTAGTAGATTTTGGGTTATTTCCACCGGCACCATTAACAAGACAATCTACTTTCCCAAAAGTATCAAGGACTTTATTTGCTGCGTTTTCAAGTGATTCTCGTTTAAGTACATTTGTATTAATATAAACAGCCTTACCTTTGCTGTCTTTACTACTGTTAATAAGATGCTCTGCCTGCGGATTAATATCCAGTATTGATACATTGGCCCCACAACCCAATAATGCAAGGGCTATCTCAGATCCCAAAACTCCAGCACCGCCTGTAATAACTACTGATTTTCCCGTAAAATTATACATTTCTTTTATTCGCTCTAAATTCATATACATTCTCCTAAACAATTGAATTTAAAAAAACAAAGGCTTAATATGTCTTTTGAAGATATTTTCAGTTACGTTTTTAGCAATCACTTTTTCATTATCCCTTAAGGCAACCAGGTAGCGTTCCCCCATTTCCGCAGCAATTTTATAGCCCACGTGCATTAGCTGACGGAATGATGGATTATATAGCGGAGAAGAAAGATCATGCCTCAATGTACTGGCAAATGTAAGCCCGTCCCATTTTTCGACTGATTCTGGAGAAGGTAACTTTTCGCTGACGATTTGGACAACTGTGAGATACGGTTTGGATAGTTCTTCCATTCGTTCAAAAGCTTGGGTATAAATTTCCTTCGCCAGTTGCAGACCATCTTCGCCGGATTCAGCCAAACCAATTACCTCTTCAAGCCATGTGGTACCCGCTGTTTTAAGATGGAGACCGGCGTCAAATATTTTTAGGGATTTGTTGATTACAGGATAAATGCTGAATTTATCGCTACCTGAGTGGATACTGAGTTTTAGATCATGTTGTAAATCGAATTCTTCAACCGCTAAGCGAATAACAGCTAAATTCGATTCAAATTCCATTTGAAATTTTGCTACATCCCCGATGTAGTCTACACCCTTATGAAATTCACCGGTAAATTTAGGTGCAATAGTCTGCAGGGGGATATTTTCCATTGCCAAAGCGGAAAGAATAAAGAATATTTCAACCGGAGTTTGTGGTTCATTTGTCTCATCCATGGAAATTTCGATGACAATATCACTGTCAGGCTTATCTTTTACAATATGCTTATAAATGCACCCTGCCTCCTGAACCGCTAATAAATATTTACCGGCTATTTCTTCGAGCTTCTGCGAAGTAATGTCGAAGAATCCATCTATCCCTGGCACAGAAAATTTGGAGATATATTTTTTATTTGCTTCAACAAAGTCTGCAATATCACTTTGAGCAGCTCTTTTACCAATAAAATCGGCAACATCAAGAGTGAAAAAATCGCTGGATTCCAGAAAATAATCTACTGTCTTTAATCCAACATGATCAGCATCCACAAAGTAACCATTTTTCCAGTCTAGCTCTTGCACAGCTAGATCAGCTTGGTTACGTGTTTCTAATGGATGACTATTTATTATCTCATGTTCTCGATACGATTTATTCCACACCGGTGTAATATGAATTCCCTGTGCCTTTGCCATTTTAATCGCCTTCAATTGCGCTTTTGCCTGGTGTCCAAACCGGTCACCAACACCGAATGAGTATTTACTTAGTCTCTTTTTCACTTCGCTAATGTTACCTCAAAATTTCAATTTATAAATAGCAGATAACGTCCCAAAACATTACTCACTCTAATAGCATCAAAAACCAAATAATCGAGGTATGAATAAAGAAAGTTGTGGTAGATAAGTAATTAACATGAGAGCTATTATCATAACCGCAAACATGGGCAATAAACTTTTAAATACCTCTGATATCTTTCCGTTTCCAACGCCAACACCTACGAATAAAACTGTACCAACCGGAGGAGTACATAGTCCTATACAGAGATTTGTAATCATTATTATTCCAAAGTGAACTAAATTTATATTAAGATCTATAGCAATTGGTATAAAGATAGCGCCGAAAATAAGAATCGCAGGCGTCATATCCAGGAACGTGCCAATGAACAGTAGAAGAAGATTTATCATCATAAGAATAGCAATCTTGTTACTGGATATAGACATAATTCCCTGGCTGATCATCTGTGGTATATTCTGGGAAGCCATCAGCCACGACATTCCGGTTGAGACGCCAATCAAAAGCATCACCACAGCTGTTGTTTCTCCACATTGAAGGAGAATACCGGGCAATTCTTTTAATTTGATTTCTCGGAATATAATGAATGAGAAAACAAATGCCCAGAGTACTGCAATGCCGGCAGCCTCGGTGGGAGTAAATTTACCACTTATAATTCCCCAGAGAACAAAGAAGACTAAAGCCAAACCGGGAACAGCATGGATAAATCTGATTACCGTTTCTTTAATTCCAACCCATTTTCCTCCTCCGTACCCTTTACGAATGCTTATCACAAAACTTATCGCCATCAGGAATAAACCTACTATTATACCGGGAATGATACCGGCTAAAAATAAGGCGGCGATTGAAACGTTACCTGCAACGACCGCGTAAACGATCATGACATTACTGGGAGGAATCAAAAGGCCTGTTGTTGCAGCACAACAAGAGAGAGCAATATTAAAATTTTTATCATATCCTTTTTTGTTCATTTGTGGTATAATAACGCCGCCTACCGAACAAACAGCCGCTACTGACGAACCTGAGATTGCTCCAAAAAACATACAGGCAAGAACATTAACAAATGCAAGGCCTCCGGGTAACCATCCCACAATAGATTCTGCAAAATCTATCAGTCTCTTGGCCATTCCGCCTCTGCCCATCAGAAGCCCCATTAAGATAAAGAACGGTATAGCCAGCAGCGCAAAAGCGTCTATTCCTGTTGCCATCCTGGGTGCTATAACATCAATCGCCGGTACTCCCAAGACAAGTAGTGAAAATAGTGTTGCAAAACCGATACAGAAAGAAATGGGTACATTCATTATCAGAAGAAGAATAAAACTGACGACTAATATTAATATTGCAAGATTCATTGAGCGCTCCTTTTTCCTGATAGAATAAGCAGGTCCTGTACGAAAAATTCTATACAATAAGTTAAAATAAAAAATGCGCTTATGGGTAGACATAAATAAAAATATCCGGCCTTTATTCCAAGAGTGGGCGATATCTGGCCGGTCTGAAAAATGATTGTAATATACCGGATACCACCTACAAACATTACGTAAAAGGCGAAAGCTGCGACTAAAAAAGTGACAACCATATCCAAAATCTTCCTCTTTTTGAAACTTAATTTTTGTGCAAAATACTCCATACTAACATGGGCTTTTTTTCCATAAGCCAGACTTGCACCGAGAATACCTGTCCACATCAGTAGAATAGTTGACGTTTCTTCGGTCCAAATTGCAGGATTTTTTAAGATAAGACGAGTAAAGACCTGCCACAATACCGCCAGGACCATTGCTGATACGATAACCATTACAAATACTCCAAGAGTCTTATCTCGCCATCTGGCGATGATTTTCAATGCTGAGAAATCCATAGTTCTATTTCGCCTTTCTTTTTTATTACTCTACGTTTTTTACTTTTTCTACAAGGGGTCCGATGAGTTCGTCTTTTGCTATTTCATCGTACATCGGCTGAACTTTCTTTATAAAAGGTTCTTTATCGGGTTTATTCACTTTTACCCCGGCATCTTTAAGTATTTTTATGCATTCTTCGACTCTTTCTTCCCAGAGATTTTTCTGGTATTCAACGGATTCATCGAGGGCTTCCTGAATGATTTTTTTATCTTCTTCCGAGAAAGTATCCCATTTCTTCTTACTTACTAATATTACATCCATTGGAGCTGCGTGTTCATCTAAAGAATAGTATTTACAAACTTCATAGTGATGGGCAGAAACAACGGAAGGTGGATTGTTTTCTGCGCCGTCCACTGTTCCTTGCTGGAGAGCAGTGTACAACTCACCCCAGGCGATAGGAGTTGGAGAGGCGCCAAGCGCTTTCAATAGATCAATTGCAACCGGACTTCTCTGAACCCTTATTTTCATTCCTTTTAAATCTTCAGGAGTATTGATAGGTTTATCTTTTGTGTAAAAGCTTCTGCTGCCGGCTTCGTAATAACCCAGACCAATCAGACCTCTTCTGGCTCCTGCTGATAGGACAGCTTTACCTATTTCACCATTGAGAACTTTCCACTTATGTTCATAATCTCTGAAAAGATATGGCAGACCAAATATTTTCATTTCAGGAAAAAACTGTTCTAAAGCACTTGAGGAAACTTTGGTAAGAGTTAGGGTACCCATTTGAAGCTGTTCTATCAGATCCTTTTCTTCTCCGAGCTGGGAACCCGGATAAACGTCAAGAGTAATTCTACCGCCGGACTTTTCGTTGAGTTTTTCACCCATAAAAATCATAGCCTTATGCACTGGATGTCCTGTATCCAGACAGTGTCCCATTTTCAAGGTGAGTTTCTTAGCCTTTCCATCTCCACCTTTGCCGCAGTTTAGTTCAAGCAGAGAGATAATTGCTAATGCAGCAAAAAGATACAAGCCATACTTTTTAGTAATCTTAAACATTATGATACCTCCTGGTTAATTGTTTTAGGTTTCTTCCTCATAGCTTTGTTTAAAAATGGTGCCAATTCGGGCATAAATGTACATCCTGAATTCAATAGTCACAGAGACCTCATAATAGATCTTTTCTCATGAAGATTCGGAACAAAGTGAGAAATGATAAATACTCGTTTTATCATAATTTATAGTTTATATGTTATCTTCGCTAAATCGTAAGCCAAAGCGTGCGCCATTTTCTGTGCATCGTCCATATCAATGATATGCCGGGCGACAAGCCCGGCTAAAAAGTTTGTATCAATACGTCTGCTAAGATCATGGCGAGCTGGTATCGACACGAAAGCACGTGTGTCATCGTTAAATCCAACTGTGTTGTATATACCGGCTGTTTCGATTACTCTTTCTTTGAAGCGCGTCATCCCCTCAATACTATCATGAAACCACCATGCCGGCCCCAACTTCATTGCCGGATAGTGACCGGCTAAAGGTGCTAACTCACGTGCATATGTGGATTCATCAAGTGTAAAAACCACCAATGTGAGACGAGTATCATTCCCATATTTATTGAGGAGCTCATAAAGGTTTCCGGTATATTCAGTTTGTAAAGGAATATCGCAACCCTTATCTATACCAAATTTATTGAATATTGTTTTATTATGATTACGGAATGAGCCCGGATGGATTTGCATAACTAGACCATCTTCAATACTCATACGGGCCATTTCCATCAACATATTGGCAGTAAATAAGGCAGCATCTTCATCAGTTGCCTTCCCTTGTAGCGCCCTCTGAAAAATGGTGTCAGCCTCTCTAACAGTTAACTGATGAGTGTACGGACTTATGATTCCCTGATCAGTTGATACGGCGCCCATAGATTTAAAATATGCACGGCGATCTTCAATGGCTTTGATAAATTTTGTGTAAGAGTTGATCTCTATTTTTGCCGCCTTACCCAGGTTTTCTATCTCTTTTTTCCAGGAATCATCTGTAATATTAACTACTGCATCCGGTCGAAAACAGGGAATTACTCTACCACCCCAATCGGATTGTTGTATTTTTATATGATGATTTAAAGCATCTGAAGCGCCATCAGTAGTAATAAGAACTTCAATGTTAAAGTGTTTATACAAAGTCTTTGGTAAGAATTCAGAGGATTGTAACCGGTCCTGTAAAATGTCATATATAACCGTTGCATTCTTACCATTTAATTTTTCATTTATGCCAAAGACTTCTGTGAATTCATGTGTTAACCATATCCCTGTGGGTGTGCCGGCAAACAGATAAAAATTTTCAGCAAAGCACTGCCAGATTTTCCGGTGATCGAGTTCGACATCAGAGCCGTCAATAGTCGGGACGCCAAGTGATTCCATTGCGACTCCCTGCGAATAGAGCATCCTGAAAACATAATGATCTGGAATGATAAATAACTCCGCCGGATCGGGAAAGGGTTTGTTTTCAGCAAATATCTGGGGATTTACATGACCATGCGGACTGATTAATGGTAAATCTTTTACCTCTGTATATAACTCCCGGGCAATTTTCCGGATAGTCGGATCGGGATTAAAAATTCTGTCAGAATGTAATGTCATTACAATTATCCTTATTTTGTTTTTTTACTGGTTTCACAAATCCTCAGTTTTGAAGGCACAACAATTCGCTCCGGCACGTTATTTTCCGTATGAGTAATTTTCCGCAGCAGTAAGTTAAATGCCTGACTGCCGATCTCCCCTGCCGGCTGGTCCATATAGGTTATTGCAGGAGAGAGATAATTATTGTATTCACCGACGCCAAAACAGACCACAACGATATCGCCGGGAATTGTCAGCCCCAGTTTCCCCGCAGCCGTATAAATCCCGAGTGCAACAGGAAATGTGAAGGCATAGATCAGTTCCGGCAAATTTTTATCCTTTGCCAATTTCATCAGGCCATTATAACCGGCGGCTTCATTGATGCCACCCTGGATCACCCAGTCCTCATTGACCGGCAGACTGTTTTGCGCCATGGCATCCCGGAAACCAAGATTACGCTCAAGACCGACATTGGTATATTCATAGCCGGAAAAGTGAGCGATTTTCCGATAACCGGAATCAATGGCATACTGGATCAACTGCTGCGACGCTTCCCGGTCGTTGGTAATGACATAATTATCCGCTACGTCCTTGAGCACACGATCAAAAAAGACCAGCGGCGTATTGTGTTTACGGAAAACCGCAAAAGGTTCCAGACTGCGGGTTTTTTCAGTGATTGAAACCAGTACGCCGTCAACACGCATGGCAAGTAAGGTCTGAATATGCTTGGCTTCATTTTCCGGATTTTCCTGGGAAACAGTCATGATAATATCATATTCAGCGGCATAGGCAGCCTGGTAAATAGCTTCGATACAGACTGCGAAAAAATTGTGGGCGATTTTCGGTACGATCAACCCGATGATGCGGGATTTTTTTGAGGAAAGATTCCGGGCAATAAAATTGGGCACATAGCCGATTTCAGTGGCCACAGCCTTAATCTTTTCCTTCATATCCTGGCTGATGTCAGGGTGGTCGCGGAGTGCTTTGGAAACCGTAACTTTGGACACATTCAGTTTTTTCGCGATATCGCATAGGGTAATTGAGGTTTTTTTCATCTTTATATACTTAATCGTTAACTTTATCGGTTAAGTAAACATAACAATTCTTTTTTTGATAAACAATATTTTTTTAATAAAGAGCGGAATATTTCACATCAGCACCGCTGAATTATGGATTACTAATCCCTTCACATCGTCAAACTTCACAGGAAAATCATCGATCTCAAGTCCGTCAACATCAATGGCAATTAATGCAGAGCGTAAATGTTCTTCTTCGAAATCGAAACAGATATCGAAAAGTTCCAATCCCGTTACATGTCTTGCAAAAAGACCATGTGCAAAAGTAGTTCCAATCCTGTGCGGTTCTGGATATCCCTTGTCAAGCTCAGGAACAACGCGTTCCGCATCTGTCTTAGTGCTCACGCCCTTACAGACGGGGTTCTTTTCATAGTTTGCTCTCACCCCCGCCTTCACAGATGGGGAGCTCCCGCTGTATTAGACTTATGCAGTCACGACAATTCTGTTTTATCTTATTCCATTTCTTCATTGATATGTCTTCTTTTTTCGCAATCCAAGTTCCTCCCACTGCTATGACCGAGTCCAGCTCAATATAACTGCTTACATTATTCAAATTCACGCCACCAGTGGGTATAAACTTTATGCCTGTATGAGTATATGGAGCCACCAAACTTTTAAGATATTTCACTCCACCGGCTGCTTCTGCCGGGAAAAATTTTAACACCTTTATTCCGTAGTAATTTGCAAGCTCAATATCACTGGGTGTCATGACTCCAGGGAAAAAGGGAAATCCGATTTCTATCGCTTCTTCTATTATTTTTGGATTCAAGCCTGAGAACAACGCCGAATGACGCGTCAAATTCTTTGGCTTTTCTCAAATTTCTACTGCTTATCTGGACAGCCAGCCACCATCAACAGCTATTGTATAGCCCTGCATATATGCAGATGCCTCGGACGCCAGAAAAACGGCAATACCCTGCAAATCTTCCGGCTTGCCCCAGCGACCTGCCGGGATGCGTTCGAGAATCGCCTTGTTCCGCTTTTCATCAGCACGCAGCGGCGCCGTATTATCCGTCGCCATATAGCCGGGAGCAATGGCATTGACATTGATACCGTGGGGCGCCAGTTCGTTTGCCATCAACCGGGTCAATCCCATGACAGCGCTCTTTGAAGCGGTATAAGACGGCACAAGAATGCCGCCCTGAAAAGACAACATCGACGCAATATTGATAATTTTTCCGCCCTTTCTCTGTTCGATCAGTACCTTTGCCACTGCTTGAGATAGAAAAAATAGTGTCTTTTGGTTAATATTAATTACATCATCCCAGTCTTTTTCGGTGAATTCCGTTATCGGCGCCCGGCGAATAATACCCGCATTGTTCACTAATATATCGATCTTGCCCAATTCTCCTATCGTCGTTCGAATAATGGTTTCAATGCAATCAATAGAGGAAAGATCAGCCTGTATGACAACAGCCTTTCTACCTATCTTTACGATTTCCTCTCTGGTTTCATCGACCGCTAACACATCTACAAGAGCAATATCCGCTCCCGCTTCTGCAAGACCAATTGCTATGCCCTGCCCTAAACCTTTAGCCGCCCCCGTTACAATGGCGACTTTTCCATCGAGATTGAATTTATCTAATATCATTTTTTTCTCCAGCTTTATATTTAAAATCTGATTATTTTAATGTATCCATTTCGACATTATCCATATCTGCAAAATCCTGATTTTCGCCCCCCATACCCCAGCAGAAAGTATAGGCGCCGGTACCGACACCGGAGTGAATTGACCAGCTTGGAGATACTACAGCCTGACTATTTGCTACTACAATATGCCTGGTTTCATCCGGTTTACCCATCAAGTGAAATACTTTTGCGGAATCATTCATATCAAAATAGAAATAAATTTCCATCCGGCGTTCGTGCGTATGGGGAGGCATTGTGTTCCAGACACAACCCTCGTGCAATTCTGTGAATCCCATTACCAATTGACAACTTTGAATATTCCCCGGATGGATCATTTTAAAGATCGTCCGCTTATTTGATTCCTCCAAAGAACCCAATTGAATCGGTTCGGCATCAGCTTTTTCTACCTTCCCGGTAGGATACGCCTTATGTGCCGGATAGCTTAATAGATATAGTTTGGCAGGGTTGGAACGATCCTCACTCCTGCATTCGATTTCTTTTGAGCCGCGGCCAATATACAGTACATCCTTATTCTTCAGTTTATATTCAATTCCATCGACCTGAACGACACCGCTGCCACCGACATTGAGCAAGCCGACCTCTCTGCGCTCGGCAAAGTAATCGGTAGCAAGTTCCTTTAAAGTAACCAATTGTAAAGGTTTTTCTACAGGAACAATGGAGCCAACAATTGCCCTGTCAACATCCAAATAAAGCATCGAAATCTCATCCGGCTGAAACAGGTCATGAATTAAAAATGATTCCCTGATCTCTGATGTCGTCATTCTTTGATAGTGAACCGGGTCCGGTATATATACAACTTTCATAATCGTCTCCCTTTTTACCTAAATGCCCTATAAATCACAAGGCATCCGGTTTTAATTTTAATAAGTCACTTCAATTGGCGTATTCAAAAATGAAATTGTCTGATTTAAATACTCCTCAAATTCTTCCCGCGTTTGGATACCTTCCGGCTCCTGATCCCAGGCTGCTAATAAATAATAATGAATATGATTATTTTGTGGTTGAAGAATGATCACGTGGTTTAAATCATCCTCGGCAATTTGAACAAATTGAGATTTTTTGTACAGCACGGCGATTCCCAATTCATCATCTTCACCCGCCAGACTTTGTTTCCCCCACTGAGCCATATATCCCCATTCTCCAGTATTTTGAGGCTCTTTTAGAAGCAAGATGGTTTCTGTGTGTTTTGCTAAACCGGTACAAATATTATCCACTTCTCCTTCTATATGTAAATGATGGAGGGTTAGGCGTGAACCGGCAGCAATAGACAGATCAGAGGTCAGATTTACTTTACACGGACCAACCTTCCAGCCATAATACTGAGTCCGAATCTGTGAGTAGATCACTCCATTTTCTAATATAGAGCAGGAAATGCTATCTGTTTTTTCAACTCGGCAGCCCTTTTTTTTATACCACATTCCAATTGATCCTAACCCAAAAGAATTGCCTACTTTGAAAATATCCAGCCCCCAATCAGCCATCTCATGATAGGAATCAAACCCATCTTGCCCAACATCCTGCAAAATCATATCCGGCACTTTTTTACCAAAAATATCGATCGCATTACGCCAATCCAGATAAAAACGGTAGCCCACTTTATCCGACTCCCATCCGGGTCCTTCATAGCGAATAAAAGATGAATGATCCGTATGTTCCGGCGGGACTCTTAGAAATTGTACGTTTTGAAAAGTACCCCCTTGATATTTACGGTTCACAAACTGTCCGCCGACCTTATGGGACAATTCAGCCTGGGTTCGTTTGGGGTACTCCCTTATTTTTTCTCCAATCTGAATATAAAGTAACCTGATCATTTTTTGTTCTTTCGGCTTAAAATCCGATATGATAATAATCCGATCCAATCGTCCGTCACCATCTGAGTCGATTGCCTCGCTGGGAAGTTCCTCTTTATCGCACCAAACAACAAAGGCTTTTTCGTTAAAAACAGGTGATTTTTCTTTAATTTTTATGACATCCAACATAACTGCTGCGTCTTCCCTTGATAAACTCAATCCATTTTTCGCAGAAATAGTTAATGCTTCAGGATATTCTTTTTTCAGATTTAGAGGGATTTTATCTTCACTATCACATCTGAAAAATATGAATAAAAGGGAAAGCAAACAGAATCTAATCAATACTTTCATGATAAGGTAACTCCTTTTTTTAAAATTAATACCATGGTGGAATCGTAAAAAGTATCAAAACTGTTATCCTGAGGGAAGCGAAGTCCCGCTACTGCGGGGGATCGCTTCTCCCATATTGTCATTCTGATGAACGAAGTGAAGAAGAATCGCTTTAGACCAAAGCTTTTTATCACAAGATTCTTCGTTCGTGCCTCACTCAAGAATGACATGTTTGGTTGTCATTTCTAACCCATATAATCACTTTTTACGATTCCATCAATACCATTACATTTCCAAATAAAATTACAACAATCGACATTCTTAATCCGTATCTTAAATTAGGATTAGCAGTCAATAACAATCAGCATTAAAAGAACAAATAGGAATATATCAATTCACTTTCTTCTCACAAATTGCTCAATAAAATCACAACATCTCTAATTTTTACCGGTTTAAACTCAAGTCTAACTTTTTATATAATTCAATACTGATCCTGATCATGTCTAACCGTTCAATTAGAGTTGATCTTACAAACTCCGGAACGGCGCCGTTATCATATTCTCTCAAAAGAAAACTCCTAAAATCTTTTACTCCCCGCTCTAAATTGCTAACTTCCTCCAAAGAAATATTTGAAGCTGATTCAGGAAATTGTTCTTCAAAGCCTCCTAACTGTTTCTCAAACAGTTTGCCCGGTTCTTTCAGAAGGACTTTTTTCTCACCTCGTATAATTTCCTCAATTCTGTCTTTGAAACCTCTAAGCTGTTCTACCAAAAGTCGACTCAGAAGAAGTTCCTCTGCTTCACTAGATACACGGATAAAAAGTGGAATTTGTGATAGAGATACCTCATAGTTTTGAATATTATTGGGTCCATCATAGATTTCACTCGACCAAAAATCCATCCACTGACCCTTGGGCAGATAGACAGAGCGCTCGTTCCCAGGTTGGTAAATGGGCGCTACTAAAAGTTCTCCACCAAAGAGGTATTCAAACTCCTTTTCCCATGCTTGGGGGTCCTCAGGAAAATCCCAGAAAAGTGGGCGCATCAATGGAATACCTTCTGAAACTGCTTTTTGAGCATAGCGCCAGATATATGGAAATAGATCAGAGTGAAGCTGAGCAAATCTTCGAAAGATACGGATAGTCTCAGTGTCAAACATCCATGGTTCATGGTACGATTTTCCGCCAACCGACATGATGGGGCAGAAAGCGCCAAATTGAGTCCACCTGATAAAGAGCTCCTTGGATGGCGACCACCTATATCCCCCAATATCAGATCCCCAAAATGGATAACCTATTAACCCCATACTTTGTGCGCCGCGAATAACCGATGGTAAGCCTTTTTTAAAATCCCAATCAGAATTTTGATCACCAGCCCAAAATGCCGGAACATACTTCTGAGAACCCGGCCATCCCGCTCTTGGGATTAGAACAAAATCGCCGTGTTTCTCTTTCTGCATAAGATCGTGAACTGCCTTGTTATAAAGCAAAGGATAGTTTTTTAATTCATTACCTTTTCTACCATCGAAAAGCACAGCATCGTCCGGCAGTTGTTCACAATCATCCATCTTAAATCCATCAATCCCAAGATCAACAACCTTTTTGATCTGCTTCTGCCACCATTTTACAGCCTTTGGGTTAGTAAAATCAATCATTCCCCCGCGACCTCCGGATTCAAGACCAAGCTCTTTTGTTCCGGAAGGAGCCCACCATTTTATCATATAGGTCTCACCCTTATCGTTTTTAACGAAATACCCCTTCCGCTCTGCTGCTTTGAAATTATCAGCTGCCGGGTTGACGAACGGCACTATCCAGATTAGCACACGATACCCCATTCCGTGAAGGTCGTCTATTAACCTTTTCGGATCAGGAAATTGCCTGGGATTAAATTCATAGGTAATGTATTCAGTAGACCAGGGGCTGTCAATTAAAATAACAGTTGCGGGAATATCCAGACTACGAAGCATAAAAGCATCTTCGTAAACTTCGGATTCATCCCAGACCCAATCTCGCCATTTCCACAATCCGAACTCCCATTTAGGAGGAAGCATCATACGACCTGTTAATTCGGTGTATCTTTTAGAGACCATATCTGGTTTTGGCCCATAAATCCAATAGAATTTCAAACTCTTTCCGGCTATCCAAAACGAATACGCCAATGAATCTCGCGTTCCCAGGTCAAATGTAAATTTCCCATCTGTCTCAACATAGATTCCATACCCCCTGCTACTTAGAAAGAAAGGAGTGGGTACTGTATATTCTTGATCATGTGTGGGAATCTCTTGTCCGCGAAGTTCCAGCCCATTAAACCTTTGACCCATTCCCCTGAACTTTTCATCCTGAAACATTTTGAAACCCCAACCGACTGAACTAGCGCTTTTATGTTTGGGAATAATATTAATCTCAAACAGATACGGTTTGATGGGCTTGACAAATATATTTACCTCTTCACCAGATTCTGTCACTCCTTCCAAATATCCCCTATCGGTATTTACTATTCTTGCAATACGATCCCATCCGTCCGCCATTTTCAGCCCAAAAAGTAATTCGGAATTCCCATCAAATTGTATGCTCTCAGATAAGATCTTTCCGTCATTGTCTTTAAAAACCATCTTTAATGGATTACGCTGAATCTGTAACCTTAAAAGATCAGTTTTGAACTCAATATCGTCTGTGGACTCAATCCCGAAAAGTAGCGCAAATCCAAAAAGAATAGTACAAATCATCAGTATCTTATGGAAAGTTTGAATTTTCATAAATTGCCCCCTTTAAATAGTTAAATAAATAACACTATAGTAACTTTCTATTTTAACCCTACTACGTAACTTAAAAATTTAATGTGCCAAATTTAGTATTTGCAATTGCAAGTCTGTACTATATATCGTATCAAATTTCCTGAATGACGTTGTAGGGTTAATATATTCCAAAAACGATCTCCGGTAAAACAACCCTATGAACCTAAAGACGCCAGGAACATCATTAGCAAAATCATTAATACTACGGTGGTCACAGCAGTAAGAAATCCTAATATATCCGTTCTGTATCTTGTCCAGGAAAATTTTTTATGTAGCGATAATAAATCAACAATCAATAAACCATCTTCCTCTTTATTAGATATAAACTTCTCAGTCAATGATGAGTTCGCTTTTTTATGCTCTTTTCCCTCAGAGACACCTTCCAGCATTATCTCAATTTTCTCTTTTCGCAACCTCTCCTCCTTGCCTACCGGAGTATCGAGAAGAGTATAAAATTTCCTGAGTTGTTCCTCAGGTTCCTGCTTCGTTAACCAGCTCACAACAATCATGACCACAACTCCTACCGGTAAAAACAGAGCAATTTGATGGTGGAGGGGCCATCCTAAAATATTTTCAGTAAATAATGATACTGCTGCCATAGATAAAGCACTAGCCCATGCTCCATAGCGATTTGCACGTTTCCAGATAACGCCTGCCCAAAAAGCTATGCCGAGATAGGCTGTAACTTTTAATACTGTCAATATACCTCCTATAACACTTGGAAAGGCAAAGGCAAAAAAGACACCACCGATTACTACTAATATAGATGATGACCGTGCAGTAATTAAAAGCGCTTTTTCTGAGGCATTAGGATTAATGTATGGCAGATATATATTTCGTGTAAAAAGCGCCGATGCATGCACCATAAAGGCATCACATGTAGACATAACTGCAGCCAGCATTGAGGCAATCATTAATCCAACAAGACCAGTAGGCAATAGATTCCTTGACATAATTCCAAATGCAAGTTCACGTTTTTCAAACGCCAATCCTGGAATCAAAAACGCCGCAAAAACTCCAATGAATGCCCATCCCATAGTAGCAAACCTCTTAAGAAAATTTCCGTATGTCCATCCGGTGCGACAAGCAACCTCTGTCTTACCCGACCCGCCAATAGCCATATGATGTGGCTGAACAACAACGCCTACAAGACCGCTAATAACTATCATGACAATAAAAAATAATGTCATTTCATGCGGAGCAACCAAACTAAACATATATTCCGGTAATCCATCATGCACTGCACTTATACTTCCTACAGCATTCAGCGCAAATGGAATTAAAAGAAAGGATAGCACAAGAATAAGAATCCCTTGAATCAAGTCCGTTATCACAGCTGCAATAATACCACCGGCAATACCGTAAATTACAAACAGAACAGTCGCCACTAAGATTGTAGCCCCTTCCGGCATGGCGCCACCCGTCAGACCTTCGATAGTAACTCCTGTCCCTTTCAGCATGATACCAATATCCATACAAAAGTATAAAAGACCCATAAATGTATATAAAATTGCCAGGGAATTCCCATATCGTTCCTTAAAAAAATCAGCCATGGTTATATATCGCAGCCTGCGATATATAGGAGCAATTATCCAGTAAAAAGGTGTTGAGAATATCCACATCCATTGATACCAGATTCCCGCTAGTCCTGTAGTATATGCCGCTCCTGTGACAGTAACAGGCTGGTCGGTATGCGTACCTGCTCCGAATGCCTGTGCAATCATCATTACTTTCCCAAATCGCCGATTAGCCATAAAAAAGTCGCCGGTTGATTTAATCTTCTTGCTAGTCCAAATCCCTATTACTGTAATCCCAACCAAATATGCAAGGAGTACAAATAAATCAGGTATTGATATTCCAAACATTGACTTTTCCTTCCATTATTAAGAACTTTTTACGATCCCATCATCATTATTTTTTTTAAATAATTACATACTCAGGTTTTCTACACTTTATGCTTAGAAAGCCAATGCTCCCTGATAACAAACGCAGCAGCTTTTGGCTCCCTTTGCCTATTAAATACACCTTTCTTATTAAGAATAACCCGCCTATAATGTTGTGCCGTTCTAAAATCAGCAAAATTCCAGACATGCTCTCCGATCGTAAAGGGAAGTGATTCAATCACTTCAAAATATTTTTCAATCAGCATAGTTTGATATTCTTCAGTGAAAAGCTGAGGATATGTCGCATGTTCTCCTTCGATAGCATCTGCTCCAAACTCGGATACAAAAATCGGCTTCCTGTACTTCTCGTAAAGCGCTTCCAATTCCGCCTTGAGCTCTTCGCCGGCTTTTTCTATTTGACCGGGTATGTCATACCATCCCCGATAGCGGTTAACGGATACAAAATCCGAAAACTTAAATGACGGGTCCTTATCGCCTAATTCTATACAGGAAGGGAGTGTTACAGGGCGTGATGAGTCCATATTTCTCACAAAGCTAAAAATCTCAGACCAGTATTTTTCCGCCTTCTCTGAAATAGCTTCATCTTCTCCCAAAATACCCGGTTCATTACCAACACTCCAGCATATTACTGAAGGATGATTCCTATCCCTGTTTATTAATTCAGATAGCATATTTTTATGGTTCTGAAGCGTTTTTGATGTAACATTTCTGAAATTCAAACTAACGGCAGGCACTTCATCAATTACTAGAATACCTAATCTGTCTGCCATCTGTATGATCTCCTCGGCATAAGGATAGTGAGAAGTCCTGAAAGAATTTGCCCCAATCCATTTCATCAACTGAAAATCTTTAATAATTAGTGGAAACGACAAGCCCTTCCCAAGAACTGCAAAATCTTCATGTTTCCCGAAGCCCTTAAGAAAAATCGGCTTCCCATTGAGAAGCAAATCGGTACCTTTAACTTTAATCTCCCGAACACCGACCTCAAGCCGATATTCATCAACAAGAATACCGCTATCAAATAATTCAAAATGAATCTTATATAGATAGGGATCTTTGTGACTCCAGAAACGGCAATCGGAAATTTCAAACTCACCTTCTATACCGGACTTATCAAGAGTAACAGACTTCTTGCCTATTCTCTTATTTCCATCCCGGAGAGATATCTCAGCTCTTGCATTTTCAGAAGAGCCACTATAATTAGCCCCAAACTTTATGCGTCCGTCTTTGCCATTAACAAAGGTCTCAATTTTAACATTGTTAAGATGCAAATCGTTAAATGACAAGAGTTTTACAGGTCTTTGTATCCCGCCATAAATAAAAAAATCAAATGCCGTAAGTGGATAGGTCTGATCTCGCTCCCTGTTAAAAGCTTTATAATCCTCCGCTGAAATCCTTTGGGGTATTGAATTATAAGTGAGTGTATTATCAACACAAATGACAAGCAAATTTTCTCTGTTCTCATTAGCCAGATCAGTGATGTTAAGCTCAAAAGGTAAATATCCGCCAATATGCTCACCAGCAAATTTTCCATTAATCCATACTTTCGCGCAGAAATCAGCTGATCCGACCCTCAGATATGATCTTCGTCCCGAAAAGATTTCCGGTATTAAAAAAGTAGTTTGAAACCAGATCTTCCCTATATAATTCATAAGACCTATCTCAGCAAGCTGCTCATTCCAGCTGCCCGGTATCCCGACAAAAGCATCAGATTCAAATCCATTTATCCAATCCTTTTTAATGCCTTCATTATCCGGATCTGCCTTCATCTCCCAGAATCCGGATAGATCAAAAACCGTTCTACATCTGTTATTTTGCGGATAAAGCATAAAAATTTTCCCTCGACTTTCTTTTTTTTAATTACTGAGTCCACTTAAAAAAGGTCGTAAAAGCAATAAATTACTTGTCACCCTGAGTTCATCGAAGGGTCATCGAAGGGAGACATCCTCTAAGCATACTTCGATAACATCCCGATAAATCGGAATTACTCAGTATGACAAAATTAATTGGTAAAAAACTACAAACAAATCATCAAGGTCGCAGCACAATTTTCAGAGCGCTTTTTGGCACAGGTTTCAAAGTCTCCAGATCGAGCCCCAATTTTCTAAAAGCACTGACGCCATTCTCCAGTGGAATCTCCTCTGTAAAGAAATTGTTCATATTTATCTTCCCGGATTGAAGTATTTTAATAGCCGGCAAGCAGGTGTTCTGACCTATATATGAGCCCAAGACCTTCACCGCATTTCGCGTTATATTATAAGGAGTAACTGTTGCTCTATAACTATCATCCATACCAAAAAGTAAAATTTTACCCCCGGGTGTAACATAATTTAATGCGTTTTCAAACTGATCTCCAACTGCATCAATCACAATGTCTGCTTTCTTCCCGTCTGTCAACTCGATAATCTTTTCTTCAACATCGCATGAATTAGGATCAAAAACCGGCACATTTAATTTCTTTGCAGATCCAATCCTAAATTGGTCTATTTCAGTTATTGCGACTTGCGCAGCAATATTCCGTGCAAGTGAAGTAAATAAATACCCGATAGGACCACATCCTAACACAACTACCATATCCCAGGGTTGCATTTGCACCGTATTCATCCCATTCAGTACAGTTCCCAGAGTCTCTATCTGAGTAGCAACCAGATAGTCCATATCATCCGGCAGTTTAAAACACACATTTTCGGGAGCGACACAATACTCAGCATATCCCCCATTCTTAAAAATCCCTATAGTTTTCTCCTTAATCCATTCGCATTGGCTGCTAAAACCCGTCCTGCAAAAGTCGCATAATCCACATCGAGGATTATTATCAATAGCAACTCGATCACCTGCTTTGAGTGATCTTACCTGAGCGCCTACCTCTTCAACAGTGCCGTTTAATTCATGTCCCAACACAGTATTTGGTTTGTAAGCATGCTTTCCCTGCAATATCTTAACATCTGATCCACAAATCCCACACGCTGTTACTTTGATTAAAACATCATCAGGATTGTTCACTTCAGGGATTGGTATATCTTCCAACTCAATCTTTCCAATTTCTTTAAACACAAGCGCTTTCATATTATCCTCTATATTTAACCTTAAATTTTCAAATATTTATGATATGCCTATTATCTCAAACAATGAGTTTACGCATATATTTTACAGTTTCCCTCGCTGCGGTATCGGAATCAGGCAGAGGCAATATCTCTGCGGAGATAAAACCCTCATATCCTATTTTGTAAAGCGTTTCCACAACCTTCTGAAAGTCAACATGACCCGCGCCCGGATACCATCTATTCGAATCGGCAATGTGAAAATGAAATATGCGCGACCCGGCGTTTTCGATACTTTTCAGAATATCCGGTTCTTCAATATTCATGTGAAATGTATCCAGCAGAAGTCCGACATTGGACATTCCAATCTTGTCGACCAGTTTTATGCCATCATCAACCGTATTTACCGTGTTCGCCTCATAGCGATTGCATGGCTCGATAACCAGTCGCACATCTTTATTCATTGAAGCGCATTCATGTAATGCCTCAAGAATCCACTGTTCGGCAACAGCCGCATTTGCTCCCCGCCGCACAATTCCCCGAATTAATCCTATAATGACTAATGAATTCAACTCATTAGCTAAATCAATTTGATCCTTTACCCGATCAATTGCTTTTTGCCGGACAGTTTTATCCGGATCTGAAAAGGATAACCCTTCCTCTCCGTATGCTTGTCCGGTTCCAATGGCTGACACCGGGAAATTTTGGTCAACTGTTAGTTTTTTAATTTCTGAAATCTCCAGCAGTCTTGGATCCCGAACTGCTAATTCGACACCATCATAGCCAAGTTCTTTAATCTTAGCGATATTCTCCGACAATTTTCCCTTATACGCCAATGCTGAAAACGAAGCAGGCTGTGTCGATATGACAATACTTAATTTCATAGACTATAAACCCATTTTTCGAATTGCATAAATGGGCCGCCAACCTTCGGTAAAAGGTTCTTTCAAATACGGTTCCATCTCTTTTTCTGTTCGCATCGTGGTTTTTTCCACCGGCGGAAACTTCCCCGCAGGAAAGGCTTCGTAAATCTCTTCCCATACCAGGGTCAAATATGATAAAATCGCCGCAATCGTACGCTTGGCTTTTTTCGCTTCACTGATCGTGGGACGACCTACAACTCCCTCGGGAATGGAGCTGATCTCCATCGGGCCGTGTCCTTGCCCTTCCGACCATCGGCAGGGGCGCGCAAAGGGATCGACCGCTTTGTCCATATGTCCATCCGGTAAATAGCTTTCAACTGTTGTTTCTTCAGCCAGGGCCATTTCCACATATTCCGGCGCCAGCAGCAACATCACGGATGTTTCGGCTTCATCGGCATGGAAAAAATTGTCTTCCCAATCTCCTCCGCGATCTTTAGTACGGAAAAATTCCCGTACAGCCCGATGCCAGTCAATCGTTCGGAATATACCCGGCAGGTTCCAGGTCTTTTGCAATTCCTGAATAGCAGCTTCCAGCAGCCAGGAATGACCGTGATTGTTGATTAGGATAATTTTCCGGAAACCGTCATTCCACAGTCCAACCATGACATCAATAAGAATACGCTTTACTACTTCATCTTCCAGATGAATCGTGCCCGGCATACCGATATGATGATGGGGATGTCCACCGTAATTCAGCGGATTCCAGGCCAGATTCACCGGCGTTCCTTTTTTTACCGAATCCCGGCGAACGCCTTCCAAAATCTGTGTCACCATAAAGGAATCCAGCGCTGTTACGGTATGACGACCGTGCAATTCAGTACAACCGATCGGCACAAAAACAATATCATTCTTTTTACGATTTTCAGCAACTTTTTGACGAATTGTCGTTTGAATATAGGTTCCGGGTTTCGCCAGCTCGGAACTGCTGGGAACCCCATAATTGCCGAGAATTTCATCAATTTCCTGATCCGACGCTTCCCAGATTTTCTTTTTCAATCGTCCTACGGAAGTATCCTCAAAACGAAGATCATCCCGATTTGTTGTAAGCCATCCATTCATCTAATCACCTCTTATGTTATTATTCTTCCGGAAACACTGTAATTTTTACTTCTTCTCTGTCTGTCTGTAAGGTTACCAGGTTTTCAGGCACCTCTTCCAAGCCAATTCTCTTGGTTATTAATGGCGAAACATCCATACCATCGGCCATTGAACTGATCACCCGCGGAAAAGTACCATGTCCGGAATGTCCTTGAGCGCCAACCACATTCGCACGCCGAACCTGAAACACTTCACCATTCATAGGAATTTTATCATCGGCTCGGGCAACCAAAACGACAGTAGAATTCAGGGCTTTGCCCTCCCAGATGATCTTCTCAATATCCGGCCAGACAACGCTCGGTAAACCAGTCGCTTCCAGAATGATTGTCACACCCATGCCATTAGTAATATCCAAAATCGCCTCCGCAGCATTGACCTTTGTAGGATCAATTCCGTGTGTGGCGCCCATCGCTAGCGCCATATCCCGGCGGGATTTAGAAGGTTCGGAAATGATGACATTCGCCGCGCCGGAACGTTTCAGAACAGCGCAGGCCGCGATACCAACGGGCCCGCTTCCCATAATTACAACATTATCACCTGACCGAATACCACCACCACGCTCAATGACGGCGTTATAGGCAACTGAAGTGGGTTCCACGAGACTGCCCAACTCATACATCTTTTCCTCACCGTAAATTGGACGCAGTTCCTCAATGCTCCAAAGATACCGGGCATCTACTTTGATATATTTTGCATAAGCCCCGTCAACAGTAAAACCAATCTCCTGAAGTCTTTCGCAATGATTAGGGAAACCATCTGCACATGGGCGGCATTTTGAACACCACATCATTTCTTCGGAACAGACCGCTTCGCCGATCTCATAGGGCACCCCTGTCCGCTTATTAATCGCCTGTGGTCCAGCTTCTACAACTTTTCCCGAAAACTCATGTCCCAGAGTGCTTGGAAAAGCGGTTAAACCCGGATAATAGATATAACCATCTTCAAAAGTCTGCAACATATGGACATCACTTCCGCAGATTCCACAGGCTTTGACTTCAATCAACACTTCCGACGGACCCGGGACAGGAATATCCTTTTCTACAAATTCAACATGAGGATAGCGCCAGACTTTGCTGCCCAAATAGGTCAGTTTCCCTTCGATATCTTTAGCGCCTAATTTATACCCGGACTTAGGGAGCCAATCAGCGAAAAGAGTTACTGTTTTCATTTTTTACTCCTTCAAAAGATTTGTTTCAATAATACATATTACTTCTTTAGTTCTTTTATTCTTGATAAAATTTTATCCTTTTTCTTGACATTTTTAGGCTTATAATCCATAAACCAATCGAGTCCTTTTTGATAAGCTCTTAAAGCGCTATTACTATCTCCAACTTTTTCATACAATTGACCTAATTGAAAGTATAATCCAGCCTCTGCAGGTTGAATTTTCAGAGCTTTTTTCATTTCTTCAATAGCCGGATTATACTTTTCCTGTTCAGCATAAATTTCCGACATTACCTCATTAGCATCCGGTGAATCCGGTGCAATCTGTAACCACTTCTGAGCCCAATCCATCGCTGTATTCCATTCTTTCTTTTCCATATAAACATCAATCAGAACTTCGTAGCTATCAGGATAGTTATACATTTTCCGGATACCTTGTTTCGCATAATAAACCGCTTTGTTAAATTTCTGTATTTCAT
Source organism: Fidelibacterota bacterium (assembly GCA_030603165.1). Classification (GTDB taxonomy): domain Bacteria; phylum Fidelibacterota; class UBA2242; order UBA2242; family UBA2242; genus UBA9312. The sequence continues at coordinate 760 of JAUVYH010000022.1, read as the reverse complement.
AAAAACACTCAGCTATACCTGCCAATGCTTCCACACATGTAGTATCAACATTATATGCTTTCTTAAATTCTACAATCGCTTCTTCATAATTCTCTTCATCTAATAAATCGTCACCTGCTGAGTAGTAATTAATTGCTTCAACAGGGTCAATAATATCTTCATAAAAAATGCTGTTTTCTCTATAAGCGGCTGTAGATTGAGGATCACCTTTATCAAGAGTCAATTCATCTATCACCTCGTTGTTAATATTAACAGATTTCAAATTAAGTCTACTGCCACTAATATCAACCAACACAAATCCAAACACTCTTTCTGAGTAAAGTGTCCATTTCCTCTTCCCAACATAGCGCATCATTGTTCCGCCATTTCCACAAACAATATATGTGACCGGTTTCTTCCCATCCCTGCTGACAATCGGAAACGTTCGCTCATAATCGTGATCATGACCATTAAAGACTATATCAACGCCATATTTCTCCAAGATCGGGTGCAGGAGATTTTTACGATATATTCTACTCTTCCTATAATAGTTCCCGCCAGCAGTAAAAGGTGGATGATGGAAAGAAACAAATGTCCATTCTGCTGTATTATTCTCCAGATCCTCGATCAACCAACTTATTTGATCTCCATCTTTTTCCAATTCTTTTGTAATATTTTCCATTAACTTAGGATCTCTAAATCTTGCTAATATATCTTCTTCACCTTCTTTGATAATTATCTGTTTTAAATCTTCAAAAGAAATTTTCTTTAAAACTTCTTC
>JAUVYH010000085.1 GCA_030603165.1 Fidelibacterota bacterium | reverse complement strand
CACTGGTTTGGATATAAAGCTTCTTTTTCATTTCACTCAGGTTGATTTTATCACCCTGCAGAGCGTTGTGGAATTTTTTTGTGATATTAAAAAGGTCAGGATTACCACGTATTATCCTCCAGCCGGCATCAATTCCTATCTCATTAAATAGTGGAATAAGGCTATTCAAAATTTCAGCAACACCGCCCCCCATATAGGTAGAATTAAGATGAATCATACTCTTGCCATAAAGCCCTCTCGCTTTTTTATAAATTTCACTAATGACCTTATCCCCTACAATCTTACGGTAATCGTTTAAATGAATCATTTCTTATCCCTCTCCAAAATTGCTTTCAATAACTGTCTTACTTCCATTGGTGACTTTATTCTAAATTTAGCTGCAGATGAACCATGTCCCACCTTAATTGAATAAGCCCAATCAGGAAGTACGTTGAAAATATCTTCATCTGTCCAATCATCTCCAATTGCTAAAATAAAATCAGCCTTATTTTTTTCAATCCAGTGAAGAGCTGTCCTGCCCTTGCTTATTTCGGAATTTTTCACTTCAACAACTTTACTTCCTTCCAGAAGTTGAAGATTCATATTTGCAATAAAGTAGTTGATCGTTTCAACAAGTTCGCGGGCTCTCATTTCTCCAAACTTGGTATCTGTTTTTCGATAATGCCACACAAGGGAAAATTCCTTCTCTTCAATAAATGAGCCAGGAGTTCTATCTTCATAAAACTCCATAATTGGAAGTATCTCTTTTTTCCATTCCTGAGACAAAGGCTCAATCATTTCCCATTTATTATTTTCACCCCGTAATATCGCTCCATGTTCAGCTACCAAGCTGATATCTATTTTGCCAAACCATTTTTGTAGTGTATCCTTATCTCTACCGCTAATAATTACTAAAGTCCCTGAATGGTTAGCTAACTCACGAACTATTTTCAAAAGTTCGTCATCTGGTTTTGCTTTTTCAGGTAAGTCAGTAAACGGGACAAGCGTTCCATCATAGTCTAAAAAAATCAATCTATTTTTACTCGATATGTAATTTTTTATTAATTTTTCTATCGCCGAAGCACCAATTCTTTTTACCAACAGTTCACTTTGAAGTCTTTTGGTCTTGTGAAGGCTATCCATAAAATCTTTCCCCCACCGTTTAACATCGTTGCGCACCAATCTATTTTGCACAAAAGTATTGCGTTTAATCTGCTCTTCTTTAGGCATGTTTACTGCCACCTTAAGCGCATCGGCAATTTCATCAATATTATTAGGATTAATAATCAAGGCATCTCCTAATTCCAGTGAGGCGCCGGCAGTCTCACTTAAAATTAAAACCCCAATTTTATCCCTTTTACTTGCAATATATTCTTTTGCTATGAGGTTCATGCCATCTCTAAAAGGAGTAACAAGAGCAATATCTGCTATACAATAAAATGCTGATAACTCCGAAAATGGAAGAGAACGATAAAAATATAGAATAGGTGTCCAGTCAGTTGTTCCATATCTACCATTAATCTGACCAACAAATTCATCTATCCTTTTTTTAAGTTCCCTGTAATATCTCACTCTTGAACGTGAAGGGACTATGACTAAAACCAAAGTAACTTTTTCTCTATATTCCGGGTTAATCTCTAAAAAAAGATCGAAAGCCTGAAGACTCTGCAAAATACCTTTTGAGTAATCGAGCCGATTTATCGATAAAACAATTTTTCTATCACTGATCCCTTTTCTATACTTCTTAATTTTTCTTTGTACTGTCGGATTTTCGATACTGTCAGAGTATTTATAATAATCTATACCCATTGGAAAAGAATCAACTTTTATTATTCTATCGTCAACAGTTAACTGATTAAACACATGTTCAATACCCAAAAGACGATTGACTGCATTAAGAAAGTGTTGGGCATAGTCATAAGTATGAAAACCGATAAGGTCTGAGCCCAAAATACCACTAAGAATCTCATTCCTCCATGGTAAAGTGCGAAATATCTCAAAAGAAGGAAAAGGAATATGCAGAAAAAATCCAATTGTTGCATCGGGGAGTTTTTCTCTCAAAATTCCGGGAAGCATCAATAAATGGAAATCGTGTATCCATATAACATCACCAGGTTTTACAATCTCCAGCATTTTTTTACAAAAAATGTTATTAACACGTCTATAAACCCCCCATAATTCATTATCATAAACTGCATACTGATTGAAATAATGAAAAAGAGGCCAGACCGTTCCATTACAGAAACCTTCATAATATTTTTTAACATCACTTTTTGAGAGGAAAACCGGATACATATTTTTCGATAATAAACTTTTCTTTATGTCTATCTTATCACTCTCCACATCCGAAGTAAAACCGGGCCAACCAATCCATATACAATCGGGTGATTTACAAAATGTGCTCAAACCTGTTGCCAAACCACCTGCGCTCTGATAATAATTCAGTTTACCTTTACGCTTTTGTATGGTAATTGGCAACCTATTCGATACTATTACTATTCTACCCAACGTATCTCTCTTAATAAACTAATTTTTAGAGAATATCTTCTATCTGTAAAAGACAAAAAAATCATATTTTACTATTTCTTAATAGTGTTTACCTCTCTTCTCAATCTACATTCAAATTACTTACATATTAACTAAATATCAAGAAATTCTGAAATTCAAACTCAAGTTTTCTGAACTATTTTAAATTTGTCTCAAAAAGAACGCTCCAGGGGAAATTTAGAGCATTTGAGTTTATTTAAGATTTCGAACTTCGGATTTGGCAATTTGTTCGTTGGAATATTTTCGTACGAATTCAACTATTAATTAGTGTCTGTCTGTAATGTCGGTTTTTTCGATAAATGGAGACTTGACTTAAGGCGATAGTCTTGAGTTAAGCTGACTTATTTCAATGAGTTAGGAAACTTAAGTCAAGTCAGCTAAAGCAAACTTAACTCAAGGTTTCATAGTTTACGGACAGACTCTAATTACATGCAATCAAGCCTTATCTTGTACTGACCTCATCACTCAATTCATTGGTGTCATCGGCTTTTTTAGGAAAATGTCGGGCAAGTATTTCACCCATTTTTTGTACTGCTTTGACCACACCTTCCGGATAAGTTCCGTTTTTAAAATAATCGGAAAGTCCGGCGGCAATTCTATCCCAGATTTCCTGCTCAACTTTGGAATTAATTCCGGTATCAGCCAAAATTTGAAATCGTTTTTCCGCGAGAATAATAAACAGCAGAATTCCGGTCCGGTCGCGGGTTTTGTCCATTCCAAGACGGGAGAATTCCGCCAGCGCCACCTCTTCGAGGCTGAGTTTCTTCGACTTCCGGGGACGCTTACTGAAAATACTGACCCGCACTTCGCCGGCTGTATCGTTCTCGGCTCTCGTACAAGCCCCGGCGATTTTCTTTAAATCATCTTTTGAAAAATATGTATCGATTAACGCCATTCCAACCACCATTCTTATATTAAATCAACAATCCGCAATCTAAAATCTACAATCTAAAATCTCCAATCTCACCTACCATCCTCCCGATGCTCCGCCGCCGCCGAAGCCGCCGCCTCCACCGGAGAAACCACCAAATCCTCCGCCGCCAAAACCGCCGGAGCGTCCACCGCCTCCGCGGAACATACTGGCACCCAATAGCGCCATAAACAATCCACGGCGTCCTCTGCGTCCACCACCGAGGAAAAAGAGAAAGAATAAAATATAGAAGATCAGGGATCCAAATGATTTCCCGGTTTCCCTGCGCGAACGCTGGTATTTACGCGGATCGGCTTTATATTCGTTGCGCGTGGCGAGCATAATTCCATTTATGCCGGCGTCAATTCCGGCGCTATATTTTCCCTGCCGGAACCTCGGCGCGATCTCATTGCGAATGATCTGAGACGAGACCAAATCTGTCAGAACGCCTTCCAGACCGTAGCCTACTTCTATACGGATTTTCCGGTCGCCGGTAACGACCAGAAGCAGGACGCCGTTTTCTTTGGACTTATCTCCCAGTTTCCAGGCATCTGTCACACGGATTGAATAATCCTCAAGAGATTCACCTTGAAGGGATGGAATGATCAACACGGCGATCTGGTTGGAGGTTTTCGATTCAAAGTAATATAACTTCTCTTCTAATCTCGTACGTTCTGTTGGTGAAATAACACCCGCCAGATCAGTAACTCTAACTTTTAATGGTGGAACGTCCAGGGCAAAAAGCGGCAGAACAACACATATAATAATTGCGATTACTACCGATTTAATAAATCGTGAATTCATCATAATCCTTTTCTAAATCCCGTTAGAATTTAACATCCGGAACCGTTTCGGCGCCCGGTTGAGCCTCAAAATACAGCTTCTTTTCAAACCCGTACATACCGGCAAGCATATTTGTCGGAAAACGGCGAATCGTTGTATTATAAAGCTGCACGCTTTGATTAAAGCGCTTCCGTTCAACGGCAATGCGGTTTTCCGTGCCTTCCAACTGGGACTGGAGCGCCAAAAAATTCTGATTAGCTTTTAAATCGGGATATTTCTCAACAACGACCATTAACCTGCTCAATGCGGAGCTGAGCGCACCCTGGGCTTGTTGAAATTGCTGGAATGCCGCCGGGTTATTTAAAACTTCCGGCGATACGGACATTTGCCCGACTTTAGCCCGTGCTTCTGTCACAGCCATGAATGTTTCCTTCTCATGAGCGGCATAACCCTTGACCGTTTGAACGAGATTGGGAATCAAATCCGCCCGGCGCTGATACTGGTTGCTGACCTGCGCCCAGGATTGATTTACGTTCTCTTCCATTGTAACCAGTGAATTGTAAGTTTTTTTGAAAAAACTAAAAATCATCAACAGAACCACTAAAACGACAATCAGTATAATCCAGCCTTTTTTCATAGTAACCTCTTTTCTAATTTAATACTCTTCACATTAAAAACCTTCATTTGTGCAAAACTAATCAAATTACCGTTCATTCCCAAATTCAAAAATCTGTCCTTATGAAAATTTATTGTTCAGCCTTCCAGACATTCCAGATGATGGATGATATTTAATTGTAGTTATTTGACATATTTCACTTCCTTATTATCGGTATAACGCCTTTGTGTATAAACAATTGTATATATCCACCCGATTTGGCGGTATAAACACAATTGTATTTATTTTCTACTATATTTCATTCATTTGCACTTCTAATTTTCATCCTTTTTTACACCTACTCTTGTCAATAGATGGAAATATTTCCATTATATCAGCCTTATAGCAGTCAAATATTTCTACATATCATCATGTTTTGTTGAAAAATTTGAAAATATCATAACAATTTCCTATTTCTGATATACATCTCATCACAAGGAGAAATTAAATCTTGAACAAACAGAAATCAAGTAAAAATAAAAGATTTCGGTTGTGTGTTCCATTGTTAAACACCTCCGGTGTTTTGTTTTTTAGGGGGATTCTTTCTTTCACCAGACTTTGTCTGATGTTATTCATGTTCAATCCCTTCGGGATTATCAATTGTCTATTCATCGCTTAAAACCCTGAAAGGGTTGAATACGAATTGACTGAAAAATAGCCGAAAAAGATAAAAACCCTGCCCCAAAGGGATCCCGATGGGAAAAGGGTTAAACGTGAATAACAATAGGTAAGACCTGTTGACCAGAAAACCAACAACAAAGGCTCCAACCCTGAAGGGGTTGAACTACACAATGCTGCTATTGGAAAAATCAATATCATGCATTTCATGTTAAACACCTCCGGTGCTTTGCTTTTTAGGGAGACTCTTTCTTTCACCAGACTTTGTCTGATGTTATTCATGTTCAATCCCTTCGGGATTATCAATTGTCTATTCATCGCTATAAACCTTCTGAAAAGGTTGAATACGAATTGACTGAAGAAAAGTCGAAAAAGATAAAAACCCTGCAAGGGTTAAACATGAATAACAATAGGTAAGACCTGTTGACCAGAAAACCAACAACAAAGGCTCCAACACTGAAGGGGTTGAACTATACAATGCCACTATTGGAAAAAATTCCCGATAACCCGCAAACGTAAACGGTCTGTTCAGCTCAATCATTTTATTTGTTTAGCAATCCGCCACGTTTATAAATATCCATTTGAACTGGTGAAAAGGGATGAACTTTACCGGATTTCCCCGAACGCTGATTTTGAATAACGCCTGTTTCCAGATTAACGGTAATCGTATCGCCATCCTGAATATCCAGTTCTTCAATAAGGACTTGATCATAGATTAGGATGGGCATGGCGGCATTAATGGCATTGCGCTCATAGATAGCGCCGAAGGATTCGGCAATAATCACCGGAATACCGAGTGATTTAAAGCAATCCACCGCCTGCTGACGCGAGCTACCGGCACCAAAATTTTTACTTGTCATTATGATATCACCGGGTTGAGCCTTTTTCGCAAAATTTTTATACCCTTCCAGGTTATCAAAAGTATATTGTCCCATTTCCTTGAGATCGGTGATGGTAAGGTAGCGGTTATGAAAGATCATATCCGTATCAATATCGTCCTTTTGAATCAGCCAAACCCGTCCGGTAAATTCAACCGGTGGGGCTTCGGGGCGAATTTTTTCTTTGGCTTCGCCCAGTTTGATTCCCTGAGCCGTAAATTCGGCTGCTTTGGCAGGTAAATCATCGGGAGTTGTAATATATCCGGCTACTGCCGAGGCGGCTACCACTGCCGGTGACGCCAGATAAACACTGCCCTTGCCCTGTTTACCGGAAAAGTTTCGGTTGCCTGTACTAAGAGTAATCTCATTAGGTCCGTTCTGTCCCACCTGTCCGGCGGCGCATCCGGCACAACCGGCATTGGACACCAGGGCTCCGGCGTCTTTAAACACTTTGATCAGTCCTTCATCCAGAGCTTGTTTCCAGACCTCATCAGTCGAAGGAACAATCTTAAGAACTACTCCGGGCGCCACTTTTTTACCCTTGAGAATATCCGCCGCAATCCGGAGATCCGATATGCGACCATTGGTACAGCTGCCGATAAAAGCCGAATCGATTTTGGTATTTTTAACTTCCCGGATATCAATATCATCATGGGGATGTCCCGGTTGGGCTACCATTGGTTTGAATGTAGAAACATTCACTTCAAACTCCCGTTCGTACTCTGCATCCGGATCAGCGGCAAGCAAATCAATAGTTTTTCCGGTTCGCGTTTTCAATTCTTCAATGATCGCAGTTGTCGGAGTAAACAGGATAATTATAGATCCCATCTCGGTTCCCATGGAGGAGATGGTGATCCGTTCATCTAACATGAGTGCATCAACGGTATCTCCGATCATTTCCACGGCGCAGCCCAGGAGCGTATTGGCGCCAAATCGGTCCAGCAGATTCAGAACCATGTCCTTGGCGCTCACATGTTCCGGTCGCTTTCCGATAAAGTTGAGTTTGACCGATTTAGGAACCTTGAACCATGTTTTTCCACCAGCCCAAACCGCCGCAATATCCTGATCTCCCATGCCCTGGCCAAAGGCGCCGATCGCGCCCATGATATTGGCATGAGAATCAGTGGATACAAATGTTCCACCGGGCAGGATCAAGCCTTTGTCAATGGCAAGGTGGGTTCCGATACCGGAATTCACATCATAAACCCTGATATTATTCTCACGGGCATACTGACGGCAGAAATGCTGATTGGCGGCATATTTCTGATCCGAGCCGCCCGGATTACAGTCAAAGGTAAAAAAGGTCTTGGCGGGATCGTCCACCTCGAGACCATTTTCGATCAGGTTTTTCACCACATTGGCGCCGCCAAAATCACGAGCCACCCGTGCATCGATGCTGACATCAATGATATCACCGGGTTTTACGATTTCCTGGCTGCTGTGCTTGGCGAGTATTTTTTCGATAAGATTCATAGTATCAGTCTTTCTTTAAAAGGTAAAAAGGTCATAAAATCGATATGATGGACGATATAGGCTTCGGCGCTGCGTTTGACCAGATTGCCTTCACCGGCATGGGCGGCAATAATATGACATACCTCGGCGGGCACACCGCACTGCTCGGCTATGGACACGCCGGAAAAGGGGTGACGCAGATATTTACCATAGACGCCCTGAACTACCTTACCATTTTCATCCAGTACGTATTCAAGCAATTTACCCACATCGACAAGGATGGCGCCGGCAATCAATACGTCCATGTCCACCGTCAGTTCACCATGGTACATCTCATTGATCTTCCGTCCGGCATCACGGGCAATGTGAACCACAGAGCGTTTGTGATCCATAAAGGTCACTTTAAGGTCGGGACCGCAAAGCAAGGTAAAGGGAATTCTCTTCAGATCGTCAGAAGTTAAGACACTTCTCTCCAGGGCAAGTTCCCACGTTTTAGCGACCTTTTCTCTTAAATTATCATCCTGAATCCACATCAGTTCAGGCCATAAGTCTAATACTTCCTTATTCATTTCAGTTCCTTTCTATATTTGCCACAGAGTCACTGAGAACACTGAGTAAAAATATATACTATCAGTTCTCTGTGCTCCTCCATGGTTTTGTGGCTAAATAACAAACCTTTTTATCCCATTCTTAAATAATTTGGAATTAAAATTAATCAACAATCCTAATTTATATTTCCCCAATTTCATATAATTTAAAATTTGTGCAACAAAAACAGATTTGCCACAGAGATACAGAAAATACAGAGATAAATAAAGAATAAATATACAATTTCTCTGTGCTCCTCTGTGTCTCTGTGGCTTATTAAAACTATTTCATCTTTTCAATAATCGCATCGGTCATCTGCTTCATCGAGGCTGCGCCTTTATCAACCACATCTGCCCGACCTGTCATCTTCATCATATCATAGGTCCGAACCTTGCCTTCGGCAATCACTTCCGCTACTGCTTTACGAATTTTCGCGGCAATATCGTTCTCATCAATAAAATCAAGCATCATACAGGCTGATTCTATCATGGCAATGGGGTTCACAATTGACACCAAGTAATCCGCGTATTTCGGCGCCGACCCGTGTGTCGGTTCAAAGACACCGACACCGGTATCGGGATTAAACTGAGCGGAACAGGCAAAGCCTAAACCACCGATAAGACCGGCAAAACCATCGGAGACGATATCACCAAACATGTTTCCGGCAACGATGACGCCATAATTCTCGGGATTTTTAGTAAGCCACATCATCTGGGCGTCAATATTGGTATTCCAGAGTTCGATCTCAGGATAATCTTTTTTCTGAATTTCCTGCGCCATTTTATACATCATACCCGAGGTTTCCCGGATCACGTTTGGTTTTTCACAGACGGTGACGGACTTGTAACCGTACTTTTTCGCATGTTCAAGGGCTGCTCTCAGAATTCGTTCGGTAGCCTTTTTTGTGAAAATCCGGGTCGATACCGAAAGCTCTTCCTTGGGTGTCTTGCTGAAATTCTTTACAAATTTGGGATGAGTCATCAGAGCATCATAGACTTTGTCCGATGGATTGCTCCACTCAACGCCGCCATAAAGTCCCTCTGTGTTCTGACGGAAAATTATCACGTCCACTTCAGGCTCCCGGACTGTATTATTCGGACCGCGACGAATAAAATTCAGCGGATTGCCCGTATATGAATGACAGGGACGCATACAGATATCCAGACCGAAATGCTGACGCAGACCGACAATTGGGCTAAAATAGACCAGACCTTTATCTTTTAATTCGGGGTCAAGCTCAGCAGCTGCCGCATCTTTCGGTTTAGAGGTAATTGCCCCAAAAAGAGCAATCTTATGTTCAGCAATCAGATCAAGAGTCCGCTGTGGAAGTGGATTGCCCTCTTTGCACCAGAATTCCCAGCCGATGTCTGCTTCAATATAATCAGCCTCAAAACCGGCAGCATCCAAAACCCGGATTGCCTCTTCCAATACGTTTTTTCCAATGCCGTCACCAGGCATTGTTACGATAGTTCTTTTAACCATTAACGTTTCTCCTTAAAGTCACTCTTAATTATTGTTAATTAAATGTATAAATCGGGTCTATATCAACCTTAATTTCACAATTTGGAAATGCTTTTTTCAACGATTCATTCAATTGTTTGAATACTTTAAAATCTTCATGTATTTTAATCCCGGGATTAACGGGAACCAGATCAAAAATCACAAGACGGTGATCCGGTCTATTGATTAACCGAAGGTCATGAAAGTCACTGATTTCATCGCTTATTTCGATAATTTTCCTGACAATTCTGTTTGCCAGCTTCACGTCCTCGCTATCGATATCAACCGGATCGACATGAACGGTACAATAAGCGTCCAACTGTTCAGCCAGCATTCTTTCTACCGCGTCGCCGATATCATGGGCATTGATACTGCTTTCTTTCTGATCGACTTCCACATGAACGCTTATAAATTTTTTATTACCATAACTATGCACGACAATATCATTGGAATTAAGAACATTATCAACGGAATGGCAAATTTGCTGTATTTTATGAACAAGCTCCGGTGTCGGCGGTTTTCCTATCAATGTATCGACCGCCTCCCGGGCAATCTTGACACCGGCATAGATCAACAGAAAACCGACCAAAATACCGCCCACCCCATCGAGAAATGCATAGCCTAATTTGCTACCACCGATCGCCAGTAGCACTAATATGGAAGAAATGGAATCGGTGTAATGATGCAAGGCATCAGCCCGGAGCATCTGGGAATCGATGAGTTTTCCAATATACTTAGCTAATTCTCCCAGCCAGGCTTTTATAACAATCGTCAGAAAAATAAATAGCAGCACGCTATAGGTAACGGTCGTTATACCAGGATTATGCAACCGTAGAACAGCCGAGCGAATAAATTCAACACCTGCCACCGCCAATAAAACCGCAATGATCAGGGTTGCCACATATTCCGCCCGCTGATGCCCAAAAGGATGCTCCCGGTCAGCCGGCTTCTCAGAGATCCGATAGCCGATAATCACAATTATGGATGTGGATACATCGGATAGAGAGTGAATTGAATCAGCTATCAGGGCGATGGAATTGATCAGAAGTCCGACAATTAATTTGGCGGCAAAAAGAAATATATTGGCAATAATGCTGACCCATCCGCCGATTCGACCGTATTGCGCCCGGACCGTAGAAATCCGGACATCCTTCGAGCGAAGAGACCGGGGAATAATCCAGTTGAATAGAAAAGATTTCATTCAAGCCCTAACTGTTTTTTAGTATATGGAATCAATCCACCTGAATCGAAAATCCCAACGATTTCTTTCGGCAACGGCGGAAATGAAAACACACCGGCTTTACAGCGAATCTCACCCTTTTCGGTGTCGATCTCGATGCTCTCACCGTGTTCCAGGGCATCCACGGCTTCCGCCGATGTCAGCGCCGGCAGTCCGAAGTTGATACAATTGCGGAAGAAAATGCGCGCAAAGGTTTTGGCAATTACTGCTCCAACACCAGCATAGAGCAAACAGGACGCCGCCTGCTCGCGACTGCTGCCACAGCCAAAATTTGTACCGCCGACGATGACATCACCTTTTTGAATATTTTTTGCAAATTCAGGATCAAGGTCTTCCAAAGCAATTTTCGCCATTTCCTTAGAATCGGTCACCGTATAGGTATATTTTCCGGGAAAAAGCACATCGGTATTAATGTCGTCTCCATATTTCCAAACTTTTCCTTTTATTTTCATTTCATTCTCCTTATTTCAAATTGCCCCAAGGGGACGCCTTTGGCGCAAATATCAAATTACTCTCCCTTACTTTCTCCGTTCGACGCATTGGACTACGCAGATTCTTCGTCGCTTCGCTTTCCTCAGAATGACAGCTAGGGAGCGGCTCTTATAATTTCAAATTGCCCCAAGGGGACGCCTTTGGCGCAAATATCAAATATGATGGTTTCGTAAAAAGTCCTCTCGTCCCAGAGGGATCCCTTCGGGGCAAAGAAGCAAAGATCGCTAAGTTCTTTATAAATATCAAGTTAGGACAACTGCTCATAAATCATTGTTTTTTAACAATTTCTTAGTGCCTTTGTGGCTACTTTTTACATTGTATCAAATATCAAATTTCCAATTTCTAATTTCTTTCCTTCCCTCTCTCCCCTGCACCCTTTCTCCCCTGCTCCTCTGCACCTCTGCTCCCTTGCACTGGGTAATCGCCACAAACAAGACCCAGTTAAATATGCTTCGCATTTCACGGGTTAAAAGTGTTTGTGTTACACCTGCTCCCTTGCTCCTTTTCTCCCTTTCAAACACATTGGGATGCGGAGATTCTTCCCCAGTTGAATAACAGAAAGATTCAACAGGGTAAACTCTGCTCCGCTTCCCTCAGAATGACAGCTAGGGGTTCAGAATGACATGTTAGGAGAAGTTATCACTACGGTCTGAAAAGATTCCACACAGGACAAGAATTTCTAACTGATTACCGATTACCGATCACTGTTTCTCTGTCTCCCTCTAATGATTGATCAAAGAGCCCCTTGGTAGGATTCGACGGGTAACAGACTAATATATCTGTCCGCCGTATAGTTGTTTTAGAAACTCCTCAATAGGTAAAATATCAACGCCATCGTAGTGATAAGTGCGTTCACCTGTATAGACGCCAATCATCTTCCGGACAATAATACCCGAATGACTACTCATATCACGCATTGGCTTTTCCCAGCGCCGATTCCATTTGTCAGAGAGTTTCACTTCAATACATATTACATGGGTTTTTGTTCCGGATAGAGGCTTTTTTACTTCGATAATAAAGTCAATTTCAACTCCTGCAGATGTGCGATAATAAGTAATTTGCCGATGTTTTTTACGTGTTTCATTATATACCCGGAGTTCATGGTAAATGAGCGTTTCCAGAGCATACCCTTTCCAATGGCGATCAACCGGATCGTACGAAAGTCCCGCGGCGGCGCGCGCCACCCCCGGATCAAACCAATAGAATTTTGGATGGGTTTGTTCACGCACCTTAAGGCGGGGTCGAAAAGCGGGCAGGAAATGACCTAACAATGTATCTATCAATATCGAAAAATAAATATCAACACTGCTCCGGGAAACCGCAGCGTCCCTCGCTATATTCTGTCCGTTTACCGTCTGACCATTTAATAATCCGGCAATCGAGAGAAAGCGTATAAACGGTGAAATTTTACGCACAATGCTTTCTTCTTTTATTTCTTCCCGGATATATGTGTTCACGTAAGCATTTAAAATATCAGCCGCGTTTTTAGGATCTAATTGAACAAACGGCAAGAGCCCCCATTCCAGTGCGGAGTCAAGATTGAAAGCATCGCCTAATTCTGCATAGGAGAAAGATTCCATGTTTAGTGTAATGGCTCTGCCGGCTAAAAGATTTACTCCGCTTTGCCGCAACTTACGCGCTGATGAACCACATAGCACAAATTTCCACTGGCGATTAACCATTAACCGGTGAACTTCATCCAACAACAGTGAAACTTTCTGGATTTCATCAATAATGACCCATTCTTCCTTGTGAAGATTACCGATCATTGCCTCTAAACGATGTGGATCTTTAGATAATTCCAGGAAAAGAGAAGCATCCAATAAATCAAAATAGAATGCGCTTGGCAAAACTTTCTTTAGCCATGTACTCTTTCCCGTTCCACGTGGTCCAAATAGGAAAAACGATCGTTCCGGCACATGAATTAACCTTTTAATATATTTTTGCTTCATGCCGTAATATCACGTATGTTTTGTAATAATGCAACGTATTTTTACAATAAGACTGTAAATATGACAGAAAAGTAGTTTACTGGTTTATTGGTCATTGGCTTACGGTAAATGGTTAATGGTTGATGGGAAATGGTTGCTGGATGCTGGATGATGGTTGATGGTTGATGGTAAATGGTTGATGGTAAATGGTTAATGGTTGATGGTCATTGGTTATTGGCTACATCCCCCCTGCCCCCCTTTTCTAAGGGGGAATTCGGAGAGCTGGAGTAATGGAGTGTTGGAGTAGTGGAGTACTGGATGCTGGATATGGAGCGAAGCGAAATCACGATTTATCGTGGCTGGAATTGTCAAATTTGCGAATACCTTGAAAAGGTGAAATTGATGTATCGACACAACTCAAAATTATTCTTTTTACCTTTTCAAGGTGCATTTGATCAACTGGATTCTGGATCGCAGATTGACAATATGGGGGAAGTGCATTGGGATGCGGGGATTCTTCCCCAGTTGAATAACAGAAAGATTCAACGGGGTAAACTCTGCTTCGCTTCCCTCAGAATGACAGTTTGGGGAAAAAATGACATACCAACGTGTCATTCTGAGGGACAATTGCTGAAACTGTAAAACCTTGCGAAAATGTTTATGTCCCGAAGAATCTGCGATGGTACGGAGTGAGGTGCATTGTGGTGCGGGGATTCTTCGTCGCTCCGCTTCCCTCAGAATGACATGCTAGGGGAAGAATTTCAGGGAAAACAGCTGAGCATTGTGGTGCGGGGATTCTTCGTCGCTCCGCTTCCCTCAGAATGACAGATAGGGGAAGAATTTCAGGGAAAACAGCTGAGCATTGTGGTGCGGAGATCCTTCGTCGCTTCGCTTCCCTCAGGATGACATTTTGGGGAAAGTCAGGATGATAAGGCTGTAAAGTCCCAGTCTTCAGCTAAGTCTTTCCAGTCCGGGTTGACGGATTCGATCAGGGCTATTT